>JALVAD010000287.1 GCA_027011385.1 Saprospiraceae bacterium
GATATAGAATCACCCAATCCACCATTTTCGCTGTTTGTACTATTAGGATCAAATTTATCAACAAAAAAACCTCTAATTTATTTTTGTTTATAAATACTTATCGTACATTTGCGATAAAAGATAGAATAATGAAAAAAATTATAAAAATATTAGGAACAGGTTGTCCTAAATGCAAGAAAACAATTGAATTGGTTGAAAATGTAGTGGCCGAAAACAATTTTGATGCAGAAGTGATAAAGGTCGATGATATAATGGATATAATGAAGTATGATGTTCTGAGCACACCGGCTGTCGTGGTAGACGAACAAGTAATGATAAAAGGGAGAGTACCCAAAAGGGAAGAAATTGTTGGATTGTTACTTTTTTAATCAAGTGTATATGAAGCGTACAACAAAGGATATTTTCTATAAAGACGAAACGGAGAAGCTTGCCAAATATGCAAAAGCTCTTGCGCATCCTACAAGAATAAAGATTTTGAATTATTTGGATAGTAAATCCTGCTGTTTTACCGGGGATATTGTGGATATTTTTCCATTGGCTCAATCTACAATTTCACAACATCTCAAGGAATTGAAGATTGCCGGATTGATACAAGGAGAGCTTAAGCCACCAAAAATCAAGTACTGTATAAACGATGATAATTGGAAAGAAGCACAGGTATTATTTAGGAATTTTTTTAATAAAAATATTATAGATGAGAATGATTAAATTTATTATTGTCCTATTTATCTTATTTGTAGGATTCAATGTTGAAGGACAAATAAATTCAGCTGATAAATCGGCTAAAGTAACTTTTATAGAATTGGGTTCTGTGAGATGTATCCCTTGCAAAAAAATGCAAAAAGTGATGGCATCTGTAGAAAAAAAATATCCTGAACAAGTTAAAGTGATATTTTATGATGTGTGGACGAAAAATGAAAAACACTATGCCGAAGATTATAAAATAGACTTGATTCCCACACAGGTTTTTCTTGACCAAAACGGTAAAGAATATTTCAGACACGAAGGCTATTTTCCGGAAGAGGATTTGATAAAAATATTGAAAAAAGGAGGGGTAAAGTAGGCAAAAGACCGGTATGTTTGAATGGATAGAAAGTATAGCAGATTGGTTAGTATATGACTTCTTGGGGTTATTGCACAAGACGCATTTAGCCGAGGCTTTGCATTTTTTTATTTATGATACTATCAAGATTTTATTATTGTTGGTGGTGATCATATTCTTTATGGGTATTATCAATAGTTTTTTCCCTGTAGAAAGAGTCAGAAATTTTTTATCTAGAAACAAGCTCTTTGGTTTTGAATATTTGATGGCAAGTCTTTTTGGAGTGGTAACTCCATTTTGTTCTTGTTCGTCAGTACCCTTATTTATCGGATTTGTCAAAGGCGGAATACCTCTAGGTGTCACTTTTGCATTTTTGGTTACTTCTCCTTTGGTAAATGAAGTTGCCATTGGGTTATTTATAGGATTGTTTGGGATGAAAATAACGGCAATTTATGTGATAAGCGGTATTGTTCTTGGAACAGTATCGGGAGTTGTATTACAAAAATTGCATTTGGAGAAATATCTTACACCTTGGGTAAAGCAAATACTTGAAAACTCTAAAAAGGAGCAGGAAATATTTACTGTAGAAAAACAACCATTTAAAGAAAGAATTGTAGTTATATTGGAAGAAGTAAAAACTATACTCAAGGGTATTGTTCCGTATGTTGTAGTTGGAATTGCGATTGGAGGACTAATGCACGGATATATACCAAGTGGTTTTTTTGAAAAGTATATGAGTAAGGATAATATATTTGCTGTACCCATAGCCACCGTATTGGCAGTGCCGATGTATTCAAATGCATCCGGCATTTTACCGGTAGTCCAGGTATTGGTATCAAAGGGAATTCCTCTTGGGACAGCGATAGCGTTTATGATGGGGGTTGTGGGATTGTCATTGCCGGAAGCGATGTTATTAAAAAAAGTGATGACATTGAAGTTGGTAGGAGTATTTTTTGGAGTAGTGACTATTTGCATCATATTGTCCGGCTATTTTTTTAATATAATACTGTAACAATGGAAAAGGATATCTTCAAGCAGCAGACAAATGAGTTGACGGAGCATATAATCTATGCTAAATTGGCCGAAATGAGCAAAGATGAAAAGAATAAGAAGATATTAAAAAGAATATCGGAGCAAGAAGCAGAGCACTATGAATTTTGGAAATCCATTACAAAAAAAGAATCTGTTCCTGATAGATGGCGTATTAAAAGATTTTATTATCTGGCGAGGTTTTTTGGGTTATCTTTTTCTCTCCGTTTGCTGGAGATGGGAGAACAGGAAGCTAGCAAGTTTTATGAATCCATTGCAAAAGAATATCCTGAAGCAATGCGAATCAGGCAGGAAGAAATAGATCACGAGCAAAAATTAATTTCTATTTTAAATGACAAGCCTCTACAATATGCCGGCTCTATCGTTTTGGGATTAAACGATGCGTTGGTAGAGTTTACCGGTACTTTAGCGGGATTGACATTTGCTTTTTCCAACAATAGAATTATCGGAGCAACAGGTTTGATAATGGGTTTTGCTGCCTCACTGTCAATGGCTGCATCAGGATATCTGTCTTCTAGAGAAGAGGAAGATACCAATGAGGATATAAATCCGGTTACAGCAGCTATTTATACGGGAATATCCTATATTTTGACTGTTGTATTTTTGGTTTTTCCGTATTTAATTCAGGATAATCCTTATATTGCATTGGGAATGATGTTGGTAATTACTGTATTGATTATTGCAGCATACACTTATTATATTTCTGTTGCAAAGGCAATATCATTTAAGAAAAGATTTATAGAAATGGCGGTAATTTCATTGGGAGTTGCAGCGATTTCTTTTGGTATCGGAACTATTATAAAAAACCTTTTTGGAGTAGATGTTTAGATAAATATTTAAGGTTGATATAAAACTAAAATATGAAAACTATTAAACTAATATTGATTTTTACCTTGGGAATAAGTTTTTATTCTTGCAAGGACAAAAAAGAGGCGATAAAAACCCCTGTTGCAGAGCAAGCAAAGACCGAACCGGATAAGTTGGAAGTATTGGATTTTCATACTGCTCACAGGTGTAAAGCCTGCATTTCAATCGAAGCAAGTACACGTGAAACGATAGAAAAATATTTTTCAGACGATGTTAAAGCAGGAAAATTGGTATTTAAGTTGATAAATGCCGATGTTGCAGAGAATGAAAAAATAGTCGATGATTATGGTGCGTATGGAACATCATTGTTCCTGAACCTTATTAAAGATGGAAAGGAGACACACACAGACTTAACAAACTTTGCCTTCAAAAAAGAAGCCAATAAAGAGGTTTTTATGTCGGAATTAAAATCTAAAATTGAGACTGAATTAAAAAAAATATAAATGGATTTTCTACAATCGCTTTTGGATAGTACAAATTTGCCTATACTTTCAGCTCTTTTATTGGGGCTGATGACTGCAATTAGCCCTTGCCCACTCGCAACTAATATCACAGCTACAGCGTATATCGCTAAAAACATCACTAGTCCTCGAAAAGTATTTTTGAGTGGTATTATCTATTCTTTAGGTCGTGCATTTAGCTATACTGTAATCGGAGTAGCTTTATATTTTGGTGCCAGCAAATTTCACATAGCAAGATTTTTCAATCAATACGGAGAAAGACTTTTAGGACCATTATTGATAATTTTAGGCTTGATTATGCTAAATATCATCAAGCTTAATTTTTTAGGAAAATCCAGTTTCACTGAAAAATTTGCTGAAAAATTTAAAGACAAGGGCTTACTAGGCTCATTTTTGATAGGTGTCATATTTGCATTGGCTTTTTGTCCTTATAGCGGAGCGATATATTTTGGTATGCTTATACCTATCACGATAGCATCTGCCAAAGGTCTATATCTACCGATTATTTTTGCCTTTGGTACAGGTCTTCCGGTAATACTTTTTACATACCTACTTGCATTTACTGCCGGTAAAATTGGGGTTTTCTACGCAAAAATCACAAAGTTGGAAAAGATTATGAGATTAGTAGCCGGGATAGTTTTTGTACTTGTAGGTATCTACTATATACTGATTTTTGCCGGAATTATGTGAGCGATTATTTATTCTTATACCACTCCACAGTCTTTTTTATTGAATTATCGATATCTACTTTAGGTTTATAATCAAAAAAATCTTGTAATTTTTTTATACTAAAATGATAATCCTTGCCTCCATTATTGATTCTATACGGTGTCAAAAACGGTTCTGATTTTATTCCTAAACTTTTGTGAATACCATAATAAATCTTAGCCACAGCATAGGCTACAGGATAGGGTATGGAAGTTTTGGGTAGCTTTATATTCAGTCTCTTTGCTAGTTTACTGTTGAAAGTATGCCAATCAATATCTAATCCATCGGTAGCGACAAAAGCATGCCCGTTGGCCTTGTCACTATTTCCTACTAAAGTGATGATATCTATCAGGTTTTCGCTAAATACCGGACAAGTTTTGCTCTTGCCGTGATTGACCTCACTAAATTTTCCGGCTAACATTGCATCGATATATTTTGAAATAAAAGTATGGTCATTAATTCCGAAAACATTTCCTGGTCTTACAGCTGTAATATTCATCTTGGATTCTTTATTAAATTTCCATAACCAATTTTCGGCCATATATTTTGTCTTTGCATAAGGAATCAAATTATCTGCCACTGGAGAAAGCTCTGTCATATTTGCCTTACCAAACCCGTGAAAAGCCACGGTACTGATATAAATAAACTTCTTGACATTTGCTCTGCAAGCTGTTTGCGCTACATTCTTTGTCCCCTGGAAATTTACTTTTTCAAAAAGAGAAAACGGACCATAATCTGCCGCTAATCCTGCAACGTGATATACTTTTTCTACCTCTTCCATTGGAGTTTTTAGACTTTCAAGATTGTTTATATCCCCATAAAAGAGTTTTGTTTCAACTCCATCTAAAAACTTTAAATCAGAAGTTTTTCTAACCAAAGAATTGACAGAATGACCATCTTTGATCAATCTTTTCACAAGGTTGCTACCAATAAAACCATTGGCTCCGGTTACTAAAATCTTTGACATACTATTCGCGATTTATTATTTCAATTATCCACAAAAATAGATAAAAGAATTAAGGTACATTTCATTTTTTCGTTTTTTTACAAGAAGTTTTGTTGATGTGTTTAATATAGCGTACCTACGGCACGCATTTTAGTTGGTATAGATTTTTTTTACCCATGTTTTGTGCCTAACGGCACATTGTTGTAGTTTATAGAAGTAAAACGGATTGATTTGATAAGTAGGGTGGTCTATGCAAATAGAAAAAATAGCATTAAATGCGAAAAAATGAAATACACCTTTTATTTAGTATAAAAGCAATGTTGAGAAAAAATATAGTACTTTTGCACAAATATTTTAGATGAGAAAAAAGAAAATTGTCGAAGACGTAGCTATTGTAGATATTGCTGATAGGGGCAAATCCATTGGTAAAACCGCTGAGGGTAAAGTCATTTTTGTTAATGGTCCCGTACCGGGTGATATAGTGGATATACTTTTACTGAGAAAAAGAAAAGGTGTTTTTCAAGGAGTAATCAAAGAGTATAAATCATATTCCGAAGATAGAGTTGCTCCTGTTTGTGATCATTTTGAGAATTGTGGTGGATGCAAATGGCAACATTTATCTTATAAAAAACAATTGGAGTATAAAGACAAGCAAGTCAAAGAGGCTTTGAGAAGAATAGCTAAAGTGGAAATCGAGGAATTATTACCTATCGTCGGTGGCGAAAAAACTGAATATTACCGCAATAAACTCGAATTTTCTTTTTCCAATAAAAGATGGTTGACAGATGAAGAAATCAGAAGCGATAAGGATTTTGGAGAAACGAAAGTTCTGGGTTTTCACGCACCGGGTAGTTTTGATAAAATAGTCGCAGTAGAGCATTGCTATTTACAAGATTCCCCTTCCAATGAAATAAGAAATTTTGTGCGGGATTTTACTATCGAAAACGATTTCGAATATTGGGATGCTAGAAAACATACAGGGTTGATGAGAAATATGGTTATCAGAACTAGTAGTTTGGGACAAACTATGGTTCTTATCAGTTTTTCAAGAGATGAAAAGGATAAAATATCTGCTTTGCTCGATGCTATAATCAAGCGGTTTCCTGATATTACAAGCCTTAATTATGTGATTAATCCAAAGGTAAATGATACAATGTGGGACTTAGACGTCATCAATTACTTTGGCGAAAAAGATATAAAAGAAAAAATAGGAGATGTGGAATTTATTATTTCTCCAAAATCTTTTTTCCAAACAAATACATTCCAATCAAAAGTTCTTTATGATATAGCTGTTGATTTTGCAGATTTTAAAGGAGATGAGAATGTCTTGGATTTATATACCGGTATCGGTAGTATTGCTCTTTATGTCGCAAAAAAAGTTAAATCTGTCTTGGGGATTGAACTTGTCCCAGAAGCAATTGCAGATGCCAAAATCAATGCAAAATTAAATGGTATTGACAATGCTGCATTTTTAGTAGGGGATGTCAAAGATATACTAAATGATAAATTTTACAAACCTGATATCATTATTGTTGACCCCCCAAGAGCAGGTTTGCACAAAGATGTTGTAGAGACAATGATGAGAATATCGCCCCAAAAAATAGTCTATATCAGTTGTAATCCGTCGACTCAAGCTAGAGATGTAGCACTGCTTAAAACCAAATACAATGTGATTAAATCACAAGCTGTAGATATGTTTCCACATACTCATCATATCGAAAATGTAATGTTACTTACACTTGCAGAGGGATAATGAGACTAATACCTATACACATTAATAGCAGGTTTACAATACTCTTTTTTCTTATGTGTTTTGTTGTCCATATAGACGGATAGATAAATTGTGCTATTGCTAATATTGTTTTTTTTAATTTTGATATGTTCTTGTAGTCTAAATGCAAGATTGTAGCTATTTGTTGATAGCACATCTCCATTTTCTGCACTTAGCACACAGTAAACTGATGTTTTTTCATTGATTTTTGGAGTATACTCAAGTGATATGTCGATGTACATATTATCATTACTAATAGGAATATCTTCGACTATATAACTGTATTCATCATTGAAAGTAGTACAAGTAGTATCCCTATATGAATAGGCTAGTTTGTATCCAAAAAAGCTCATATAATCAGTTTCAAGCAATAGTTTATCCTTTAGAGTAACATAATCGTTGACATTATTAAAAACATCCAGCTTTTTTTCCAGTTTCCTTTTGGTTTTAGCATTCTTAATCTCATATATTTTAAATCCCGGTTTTACTTTGAAAACATATTTTTCATTAGATAAGAAACTGCCCTTGTCATATAAATCGACTATTTCTCTATTATCATTCATAAATGTATATACCCGATCGTATTTTACCCTTGAAGAGGTGTCGAGTTTATAACCCAATGATGTAGATATTTTCGGAATATCGAGCTTATAGTTGGTATTCAGAAATGATAACATAGTTTCAAATACATCCAAATGGCTCGAAATACCGTGAAATGTTTTATGTGTTTTAAGCATTGGGGAATAAATAATCAATGGAACGTGATATTTTTTTACTCCGTCTTCAGGAGGAATTTCCGTCATTGGATGGTCTCCGGTAATTATGAAAATAGTGTTTTTGTACTCATCTCGAGTTTTATATTTATCCAAAAACATTTGGATTGCATCATTGGTGTACATCAAAGAAAGTAGTTGTTTTTTATATACATCAAAAAACTCCAAAGTATTTTCATTCTTTACATGCTTAGTATTATTCTCAAAGCGTGAAATATATTTTTCTTTTTCATCAATATAAAAAGGAGAATGCATTGTGCCGGTAAAATATACTTCAAGTCTTTTGTCTTCCGGCAATGTATCCATAGTTATCAAGGCTTGATTGAATAAATCTTTGTCTGTAAAACCCCAAAAATTCTTTTCTTTACCTACTTTTACTTTTTTAAATTCAGAAGAAAAATCCATCTTATCAAAAATCATATCGATATTATCAAACATAAAATACTTGTCTTTGTCGTGAAACCAAGCATCCTGACTGTCAAAATAAATACTATAATATCCATTTTTCTTAAGTATATTTACTAATGAAAAATGGTAGGGTAATTTATTGAGTAAAGTAAAACCTCTTTCACCATATGGCAAACCTCCCGTGATGGAGGGAACGACTGCAAATGACCTCTCTCCCAATGTGAAAAAATTGTCCCAATAAAGACTTGATTTGCTGAGGCTATCAATAAAAGGCATAAATTTAACTCCCTTAAAATCGTGTATGAATTCATCGCTCATACCCTCTACAATAATGTAAACCAAATTGGGTTTCTTTTGACTTTTTTCAAAATAACAGCCCAAAACATCCGAGTTTTCAAATCTGTGCAATAAGGGGTATTCAGTAGAGATATAATCTTTGCCATCGAAGAAATTCTGGAATTGTGATATGTTTTTTTTATCAAACCTCATAAATTTTTGCGCTCCCTTATCAAATGCATATCCGATGGATCTCTTATAAAAATAATAAGATTTATTAATTGTGAAATTATTGAAATTAAATACTCCAAACATTTCAAATATTGGAAATAATATAATAGTCCCAAGTAATATCAATTTTACTTTCTTTGCTTCCTTATCGGAAATCACCCTATTTTTAATCGTTCGATAAGATATAATCACAACTGCTGATATAAATATAGATATCAATAATACATCAGAATAATTTGTATTGGATGTCTTGTATGAAAAAAGTGATTCCCTCAGCGAATGAGAATAAAGAAATATATCCAAAGGTCTTAATTGGTATAAAAAATACTTAAGTATGCTCAGATGCAAGGCATCAAAAACAATGATACCGAATAGAAAAATAATATTAGTGAACTTTGGATATCTTTTGTAAACCAATCTGTACGGAAAATACCATAAATAAAGGAAAAACCCGATAATTATTATGTCGAGAAGGAATCCAATTATCTCAAAATTGATAACACGAAATGGTAATCCAAAATTATAGATAATAAATATCAATTCTATCACTCTTAGTA
>JALVAD010000288.1 GCA_027011385.1 Saprospiraceae bacterium
CATTTACCCCCAAACTTGATTTGATATCTCAATGAAGGCAAAATGGGAAATGTGGTTTTGTTTACCGTTATATTTTCATCGTTAAACAAATCTACATATTCATAGGAAAAATAGGCATTTTTTCTATTATAAATATTTGTTACACCAATAGAAAACGACTGGTTGTATTTTATACCCCAGTTAATATCAAATTTAGCATTTAAACTATGATAATCGGGTAATCTTTCTGCATTTATCGCACTGGCAATACCTTCTGAACCATCTTCGGCTTCTGCACCAAACCAATAATCATTTACCAATGGATTGAATTTAAAAGAACTTTTGTACTTAGTGTATGGTGTGCCAGTATGCCAATTCCACCCAAGTGTAAATTTAGCGTTTGCTGTGATATTTATTGAAAAATCAACTCTTAAATTATGAGGCTGATCATAAATAAATAAAAATTCCTCTCCCTGATTGACTCCTTCGAATTGTCTGCTTGAATTCATAAAAGTGTATTGTATGGAAGAATATATTTTTGGTGATTTATAGGATAATTCCATTTCTACACCATAGCTTTTGCCCTCTCCGACACTTACCTCATCCTCCCAAAAAGAAGGATTGTTATCTGTAATAAGCGGAAGACTGGCTTCATCATAATATTGTATCAATCCGGTCTTTTTTTGTAATATGCACCGATAATCGAAGTCCAGTATTTTTTCCATTTTTTTTCTATCCGGGCAGAATATATATAGCTGTTCTTAGGAGCTATTATTTGATTTGACGGAACCCATATATCTGTTGGCAATCCTCCTCCGGAAGATGTCAATACATGGAGATTTTGAGTCATTTTACTGAAGTTAAAATTGCAATGGGTTGTATTATTAAGTTTCCAGTCCAACGATATTCTCGGTTGTATGGAATTGTGGTAAAATCCACTGTGGTTGAAAAAAGAATTGTGAAAACCGATATTAAACACTATATTTTTCAATACGATTATTCTGTCTTCAATATATAGATTCAATTCCTTTGCAAAAAATGAAACAGGATCAAAAACAGCATTTGAAACTCTTAAACGATCCAAATTTTGACTATTTGGATATTCAAGATTTCTATTATCCTGAAAAAGCTTTGTTTCAAAGTTGCGGGAAAGAAATCCAATTCCAAAATTCAGCCTGTTGTGAATATTCCAATAAAGATTGAAGTCCAATTTTATATTGCTATCTGTTATTTTGGAAATAAAATCACTCTGATAAAACTCTTGAAATGTTGAATCTACATCGCGATATAAGCTGAATTGATCTAAATGCCCCTCGTATTTGTATTGACTATGAGTAGCAGTGAGGTTTCCAAATAGAATATTACCGAAAATGTGATTCCATCTTAAAGAAACAAGTGAATTCCCCCAAATTAGCTTTTGATTTTGATTTTCGATAAGACCAAAATCATATTCAGTTGTATCTGAATAGGTCGTTTCATCGCGATAATAATCATATCCTTTATATCCGCTAATGTAAATTCGATCTTTTGATGTAATTGCCGAATGGAATTTTAAATTAATATCATAAAAATAGTACTTCCTTGAACCGGAGTTATCATTTTCTTTTTTGGTTTTAGATGCAAAATAATCAATTAATGGATCAATATGACTGCGTCTGGCAGCCAGAAAAATACTGCTTTTATCCTTAACTATTGGAGTTTCAACCGATACATTTGTTGCAATAGTGCTTGTTGAGAATGTATAATTTGAATGTTCAGTGTTTCCTTCCCTGGTTCTGATGTCTAAGACAGATGATAATCTCCCACCGTATTTTGCCTTAAATCCACCTTTATAAAACTTTACTGACCTGATAGCATCGGGGTTGAATATTGAGAATATTCCAAATGCATGGGAAGGATAAAAAACCGGTGCATCATCCAAAAGTATAATATTCTGATCTGCATTTCCTCCTCTTACATTCAATCCTCCCAATCCGTCAGCATTGCTCTGAATACCCGGAACAGTTTGTAAATAATGAATAACATCCGGTTCTCCCCCGTTACTCACTATTCCGTCTATATCGTTTATGTAAATATTTTTTACTGATTTTTCTGAAATAATTGTATTCGAATCATTGTCGTAAATAATTATTTCATTCATTGTGTTTCTGAGTTCAAGTCCTATTTCAAGAAACATATCTTTTTTACAATCAATACTTAAGTCAGATGATTTGTATCCAATATAAGACACGCTTATCCTGTGTTTACCCACAGGAACTTTTAAACTAAAGAAACCATAGTTATTTGCAATAACTCCACGTCCGGAAGTACGGTCAAATATCGTGGCTCCTATTAGTTTTTCCTTACTTGATTTATCCAAAATATAACCTGATATGATTACTTCTTTTATTTTTGCAGGATATAAAATTAAATTTTTGTTTTTATATTTAAAAGAAATACCTGTACCATTCAAAATATCTTTTAGAATAGTATTTAACCCGAAAAATTCACGAAAAAAGAACAAAATTGGGCGTAAAAGTCATATCTTTACGGTGTTAACAAAAAACATTAACTTTTAAAAACACCCAATTTTGAGCAACAAAGATACAGTATTTTATC
>JALVAD010000289.1 GCA_027011385.1 Saprospiraceae bacterium
CTTTTGCGTTAGGTCGGAGATCAAAATGGAAGGATTATGTTGATTTGTATTTTATAATTAAAAACTTTTATGGTATTTCTGAAATAGCTAATCAAGCAAATTCCATATACAAAAGTTTGTTTTCAGAAAAATTGTTTAGAGCGCAATTATGTTATTTTGATGATATTGATTATAGTGAAGAAGTTGATTTTATTGTAGAAATTCCACCAGATAAAAGTGAGATAAAAACACTTCTTTGTAATGTAGCATTAGAAGGCTAAAGTGCAAAGGTTAAAATAGGCGATAAGGGCGAAGGTGCGACTGATACGATGGGGTGCGACATGCGATGGTTACGACTTTGCGATGGTTGGAATAGTAATGAAGGGAAGTTGGGAAAGACCTGAAACTTGAAACCTGAAACTTTCAATAAAAATCAAGAAGTGGTATACAAAATAGCGATCGTAATCCCCAAAAGTTATGTCATTTAGCGATTATAATCCCCAAAAATTATTATATTTGTAGGAAAGTTATTAAATGTACACAAGTTCCAAGTTCCAAGTTTCAAGTTCCAAGTTTCATGTTCTAAGTTCTAAGTTGAAGCAACCACAAACGTTAAACTTTAAAACATGAAACTTTAAACCTTAGCCTTTAGCCTTTAAACTTTACCCCTTTGACAGAACACGACTTAAATAAAATAATCCTCAACGGTGAATCCGAAACGGTAGAATTCAAACTTTCGTTTAATAAAACTGTTATCGAAACGCTTGTTGCTTTTTCAAATACCAAAGGGGGGAAAGTCATCATTGGGGTAAAAAATGATAAAACCATTGTTGGGGTTACTATATCAGATGAGACGGTTCAGAAATGGGTAAATGAGATAAAGCAAAACACGGAGCCAAATATTATCCCAGATACTGATATAATTGAAACGGATAATAATCAAGTTGTCGTTTTATCTGTAGTCGAGTATCCCATAAAGCCGGTAAATTTCAGAAATAAATACTATAAAAGAGTATCAAACTCAAATCATATAATGAGCTTAACAGAGGTGGCAAATAAACACCTGCAAACTATTAACAGCAGCTGGGATTATTATCCTGATCCAAATCACAATTTTGAGCATATATCTTTTGAAAAAGTTGAAAAATACATAAAAGAGTATGAAAAGTGGAACGATACTACCGTAGATTATGGGGCTGTTCATTTTCTTGAGAAACAAGAATTTATCCGAAATGGCAAATTAACTTTCGGGGCTTATATTTTATTTGCAAGAGATATATGCGTAGTTAGTGACCTGCAATTAGGAAGATTTAAAAGCCCAACAAAAATTATTGATAACCTAAATCTTGATACTGATATATTTACAGAACTTGACGAAATATTGGCTTTTATCAAAAAGCATTTAATGGTTGAGTTCATCATTACGGGCAATGCTCAAAGAGAAGAACGCTATGACTATCCGCTGGATGCCATTCGCGAAATAGTAATAAATATGCTTGTTCATCGTGATTATAGAGAAAGTAGCGGGAGTATTGTGAAAATTTACGATGACAGAATAGAGTTTTATAACCCAGGTAGTTTGTTTGGTGGACTTACCTACGATGATCTTTTAAAATTCAATTATCAACCGCAGGCACGGAATAAAATGTTGGCTAAAGCATTTAAGCTAATCGGTAAAGTTGAAAAATATGGTTCAGGGATTAAACGCATCCACACGATTTGTAAAAATTACGGTATAATCCCACCAAAAATAAACATTAAAGAAACTGGTTTTGAAGTTGTTTTGTTTAAAGAAAAATTAAATGACGAATTAAATGACGAATTAAATGACGAATTAAATGACGAATTAAATGACGGGCAAAAAAAAGTATTGAATTTTATTAAGAACAATAAAAATAAAATGGCCAAAGATATATCTGAACAGCTAAATATGCCATTTGGTACTGTTGACCGTCATATAAGGTTTCTGTTAAAGCAAAAATTAATAATCAGAAAAGGTAGCAAAAAAACGGGTGGTTATTATGCTTTGTAAAAATATCTATTCAACAAAGATCACCGATAAAGTCACCGATAAGCAATTATTAATAATTAAACTGATTAGGCAAAATAAATTTATCTCAGCATCGCAAATGGCTAATGAAGTTGGTATTTCAAAGCGAAAAATTATTGATAACTTGAATAAATTAAAGGAAGGTAATATTGTAAAACGTGTGGGGTCCGCAAAGGGTGGACATTGGGAGATCGTGGATGAATAGAAGGCTAAAGTAGGCGACTGTTGCGATTGGGTGATTTTTGCGAAAGGACGATGGTTGCGACTTTTGCGATGCGACTGATGCGACTTTTGCGATGGGTGAATGGGTGCGACTGGGCGAATTTGGCGATGGTGCGAATGGGCGATGGTGCGACTGGTGCGATAGGGAGAAGGTTGCGATGGAGGAACAAGGAACACAGAACACCAAACAAGGAACACAGAACACCAAACAAAGAACACAGAACACAAAACAAGGAACACAGAACACCGAACAAATAAAAAAAATGCCAACCTGGAAAAAATTTGAAGACATTGAAGTATGGCAGTTAGCAAGAGAGTTTTGTCAAGACATCTACCGAATTATGCAAAACGATGGCCTCAAAACTGATTTCGCACTAAAAGATCAAATAAACAGGTCTAGCGGAAGTACTATGGATAACGCTTGACCTATGAAATAAATTCAAATCAGGTGAACGATTTCTATTATACATATATTTTACTAAGTGAAAAAGATGGAAATCATTATGCAGGATATACTAAAGATTTGAATTTACGATTTGAGCAGCATAAAAAAGGTAAAGTTGAATCAACTAAGAATAGAAGACCATTAAAATTAATATATTTCGAAGCTTGTTTGACACAGAAAGATGCTTTAAAACGAGAAAAATATTTCAAAACACATTATGGAAAAATGTTTTTGAAAAATAGACTCAAATCGTATTTCATAGGTTAAACTGAAGGCTTTGGGCGGGGAGGAAACAGAGAATTTATAAATTTCTTAAGTATTTCAAAAGGAAGTATTGAAGAAGCACGGTTCCAACTCTATAGAATATATGATAGAGAATATAATAAAAAAGATGAATTTATAAGCATAAAGGGTAAAACCATTGAAATAGAAAATAAAATAGGAGGGTTGATTGCATATCTTAAAAAATCAGGTTTCAAAGGTTCAAAATTCAAATAAACACAAAACACAAAACACAGAACACCGAACACAAAACACAAAACACCGAACACCAAACAAGGAACACTGAACACCAAACACCGAACACCTAATACTTTCAAACCTTAAACTTTCAAACCTGAAACCTGAAACATCAGCGAAAATCCTTATAATCCGTGTCATCAGTGTTCCTATTACCATTAAGTAAAATAGTTTTGAGGTTGTTGTATTTATAGAGAGCAAGTACTTAAGGTGGAGAAATTGCGACTACTTAAAACTGATAGGTGTTGAAGATTTGTTTTGCCATTTAGAAAGGATTAATATGGGCTACTATTAAATTTATGATAGAATTACTATACAGCTATAAAGAAATGATTAATAATGAAGAATAAAACTCTATTAATAACCGGTGGTACAGGCTCCTTCGGTAAAGCCGTCCTCAACCGATTTCTAAATACTGGCGAGTTTCAGGAAATAAGAATTTTTAGTCGTGACGAAAAAAAACAGGACGATTTACGAAAGAATTTAAATAACCCAAAGGTGAAATTTTATATTGGTGATGTTCGAGATTATCGTTCTGTGGAAAGGGTAGTAAGGGGAGTGGACTATATTTTTCATGCGGCGGCTCTAAAACAAGTGCCTAGCTGTGAGTTTTTTCCTATAGAAGCTGTGAAAACCAATGTGCTTGGAGCAGAGAATGTATTGGAAGCTGCAATTCAGAATAAAGTACAAAATGTAGTTATTCTTAGTACTGATAAAGCAGTATATCCTATCAATGCCATGGGATTGTCAAAAGCGATGATGGAAAAGACCATGATTGCTATGTCTAGAGGAGTGAGTGAACCTGTTATGTGTGGTACCAGATATGGTAATGTGATGGCTAGCCGTGGTTCTGTTATTCCATTGTTTGTAGATCAAATAAAATCAGGGAAGCCAATAACAATTACCGATCCAAATATGACAAGGTTTATGATGACTTTGGAGGATGCTGTAGAATTGGTTTGGTATGCTTTCCAAAATGGAAATCCAGGCGATATGTTCGTACAAAAAGCACCAGCTGCTACCATCGAAATCTTGGCTAAAGCATTATTGGAACTGTATGATGCTGATAATGAAATAAAGATTATCGGTACACGCCATGGAGAAAAATTGTACGAGACTCTTGTTAATAGAGAAGAAATGGTTAAAGCTGAAGACTTAGGTGGCTATTATCGAATTCCTGCTGATAATCGTGATTTGAATTATGAGAGATATTTTTCGGAAGGAGAAGAGGATATGGAAAAAGTACAAGAATATCATTCGCATAACACTAGAAGATTGGATGTGGAGGGGACTAAAGAGCTGTTGCTGAAATTGGAGTTTATAAGAAAGGATTTAGGGGTGGGAAGATAAAAAGACAAAAGTAAAAAGTTGAGAGATAAAAGTACTAAGATAAAAGTTTTTTAGAACACGGATAACATGGATTTGACGGATAAGCACGGATAGAAATTCGTGAAAATCAGTAGCATCCGTGTCATCTGTGTTCCTTTATATTTTATCGATATTTTATGGTAAAGATAATAAAAGGCGGTCAGTTTGTTGATGATAGAGGGAAACTAAATTTTGCTAATGCATTTTCTTTTGAAGATGTTAATAGGTTTTATATTATTACTCATCCGGATACTGAAACTGTTAGAGCTTGGCAAGGACATAGACTGGAAAAGAAATTTTTCTTTGTGGTTCAAGGTGCATTTGTGATAGCGTGGGTGAAAATCGATGATTGGGACAATCCAAGTAAAAACCTTAAAGCAGAACATTTAGTAATGAATGAAAAAGATAGTCCTGTTTTGGGTA
Organism: Saprospiraceae bacterium; assembly: GCA_027011385.1. Taxonomy (GTDB): domain Bacteria; phylum Bacteroidota; class Bacteroidia; order Chitinophagales; family Saprospiraceae; genus JADJGA01. The sequence goes on from JALVAD010000289.1 coordinate 5,007, forward strand.
TTCCTCCCGGATATGCCAATGGACTGAAAGCACTAGAGCCAAACTCAAAAGTACTTGTATTCTCTGAATTTGAACTTGGAAAATCGGTTGATGAAAAGATAAGATTTGATTCGAACCTATGGTTTGATTGGTAGGGAATAAAGATAAAAGTAAAAAGATAAAAGTAAAAAGATAAAAGTGTAGAGATGAAAGATTTAGGAAAAAGGTTATTTGAATTTGCTGTTAAAACATTAAAATATCTTCGCACTTTGCCTGATTCGTATGAGTATAGGGTAATCAAATATCAATTAGCAAAAAGTTGTACTTCAAGCGGTGCTAATTATGAAGAAGCACAAGCTGGATCATCAAGAGCTGATTTTAGTAATAAAACGAGAATTGCCTTAAGAGAAATGCGAGAATCAAATTATTGGTTAAGAATTATTGATAGAATAATTGAAAAAGAAAATAAAGAGCTAAAAGAATTAATTAGTGAATCAAATGAGCTGAAAAAAATTCTTGGTTCTATAGTCCAAAAAACACGTAAAAAATAATATTTTCATCTCTTGCCTACGACTTTAAACTTTGTCCTTTTGTCTTTTATCATAACACAACTTTACACTTTGTACTTTTATCTTTACACACTTTTTAGGATAGTGTCATAACTTTACACTTTGTACTTTTGTCTTTTATCTTTATAGAACTTTGTACTTTTGTCTTTGAAAAGCTTTTTAGCATAACATTATGAAAATAGGTATTACAGGACAGGCAGGCTTTGTCGGAACACATCTCTACAATTATCTTGGATTACAAGAAGAAGTTGAGCGTATTCCCTTTAATGATGAATACTTCCAGCAAGAAGACAAACTTAAAGATTTTGTTAGAAAATGTGATGTAATAGTTCATTTAGCAGCTATGAATCGACATAATGATCCGGAAGTTTTATATAAAACCAATATTGAATTAGTCCAGAAACTTATAAATGCTTGTGAAGAAACAGAATCTACTCCACATATATTGTTCTCTTCATCAACGCAGGAAGTAAGAGATAATCTTTACGGGAAATCAAAATTGGAAGGCAGGAAACTTTTGGAGAAGTGGGCTGTAAGGAATAATGCTCAATTTACGGGACTGATTATTCCAAATGTATTTGGTCCATTTGGGCATCCCTATTATAATTCATTTATTGCTACTTTCTGTCATCAACTCACACATGATGAACAACCAAAGATTGATGTTGATGGCGAAGTGAAATTGATTTATATAGGGGAATTAGTTAAGGAGTTCTGGAATGAGATTATAGGAACACAGATGACACGGATGCTACAGATAGACACTGATGAAAAAATCCGTGAAAATCAGTCAAATCTGCGTAATCCGTGTTCAATAATTAAAGTACCTCATTCATCAAAAATAAAAGTATCCAAAGTCCTTAGTCTGCTAGAAAAATATAAAGAAAACTACTTTAAAAAAGGAATTATCCCAAATCTGGATAACGAATTTGAAAGAAATCTTTTTAACACTTTTCTTTGCTACATTGACCACAAAAGTTTTTTCCCATTTCATCTCACTAGACATTCCGATGATAGAGGTAGCTTTGTTGAATTAATAAAGCTAAACAGTGGTGGTCAAGTTTCTTTTTCTACAACAAAACCTAGAATAACACGAGGCAATCATTTTCATACTCGAAAAGCCGAGAGATTTGCTGTGATTAAAGGGAAAGCAAAAATAGAATTAAGAAGAATCGGCACTGACGAAGTGTTAAGTTTTGAATTAGATGGCAAAAATCCTTCTTTTGTTGATATGCCTATTTGGTACACTCATAATATTACAAACATTGGCGATGAAGATCTTTATACAATATTTTGGATAAATGAGCACTATAATCCGGAAGATGGGGATACTTTCTATGAAAAGGTTTAATAAAGACAAAAGTAAAAAATAAAAAGACAAAGGTGAAAAGATAAAAGACAAAAGTAGAAAGATAAAAGTAAGAAGTAAAGACACTTTGTCCTTTTGTCTTTTATCTTGAAAACACTTTACACTTTGCCCTTTCATCTTTTATCTTGAGAGAACTTTGTACTTTGTCCTTTTATCTTTTATCGTGAAAGAACTTTATACTTTGTCCTTTTATCTTTTATCTTGAATTGATGAAATCATTTAATATGAAAAAACTTAAGGTAATGACAGTAGTTGGTACCAGACCTGAGATTATCAGGTTATCGGCAACCATTAAGCTACTCGATAAATATACTGACCAAGTATTTGTACATACAGGCCAAAACTACGACTACGAACTAAACGAGATATTCTTTGAAGATTTGGGACTTCGCAAGCCTGATCATTTTATGAATGTAAGTCGTGATTCTCTTGGTGCAGCTATCGGTGATATATTTAAGAAGACTGAAGAAATTATTGAATTGGAAAAGCCCGATGCCCTATTGGTTTTGGGGGATACTAATTCATGCCTTTCTGCTTACATGGCTAAGCGTAAGCATATTCCAATATTCCATATGGAAGCAGGAAACCGTAGTTTTGATTTCAATGTGCCTGAAGAGATAAACCGCAGGATAATAGATCACATAGCCGATTTCAATCTTGTTTACACAGAGCACGCAAGAAGACATCTTATTTCTGAAGGATTACCACACAGAAGAATATATCTAACAGGATCACCGATGTACGAAGTCCTTCAACAAAACATGGTTAAAATAAAAAAATCCAATATTCTAGAAACCTTAAGCAATCAAATATCAGCAGAGAAAAATCCGCAAAAATCCGCCCAATCCGCGTCATCCGTGTTCCAGATTAAACCCAAAAAATACTTTATGGTCTCCGTCCACAGAGAAGAGAATGTCGATAACCCAGAGAATCTTGAAAAAATCTTAACAGTATTAGATAAGCTTGCAGAACAATACAAACTACCAATAATAGTCTCAACCCATCCCCGTACCCGTAAACGCATAGAAAATCTGCGAAAATCCCCTCAATCCGCGTTATCCGTGTTCCATTCAAACCCACTAATCCATTACATGAAACCCTTCGGCTTCACAGATTACATAGCCTTACAAAAAAACGCTATCTGCACTATTTCCGATAGTGGCACCATTAGCGAAGAATCCACAATGCTCAACTTTTCTGCAATCAGCCTTCGGCAATCCATGGAAAGACCGGAAGCACAAGATGCAGGAAAAATTATATTAACAGGATTTGACCCGGGTGTAGTGCTAAATGCCATTGCAACAGTCATTGATGGACACATAACACAGAACACAGAACACAGAACGCCTGAAGAATATTTTATTCCTGATACTTCTTGGCGCGTAGTAAAATTGATTCTTGGTAATACCAAATTGAGTAATAAATGGTGGGGGATAAATGAATAGTATTAGAAAGTATATTGAGAATAATATATTTGTATTATTTGCATATTAATAAATGTTGAGATAGAAATTGATTGGGAATAAAAAAATTGCAGTAAATAGTGTTATCTTATTCTTAAGGTTAGTAGTAACCACAGTAATAGGGTTATATACATCCAGGGTTGTATTAATTCAATTAGGAGCGAAAGATTATGGACTATATGTTGTTGTTGGTGGGATAGTGACAATGATGAGTTTTTTAAATATAACAATGTTAACTACAACCTATAGGTTCTTAGCTGTGGAGCTAGGTAAAACCGAAAAAGGTTATCCTAATAAAGTTTTTAATACATCTTTAGTTATTCATATAATGCTTTCGATAGTTTTAATCATAATAAGTGAAACAGTTGGTATATGGTATATTAAGGCTCATCTAAATATAATTTCTGAAAAAATACCTGACGCAATTTTCGTATTACATTTTACTGTTTTAGCAACTGCTTTTAATATATTAAGTGTTCCATTTCAAGGCTTGATTACTGCTAAAGAAAATTTTATTGTTCGAGCTTTAATTGAGATTTTAAGAGCAGTAATTAAACTTATCTTGGTATTTTTTTTAATAGAATATCTTGGAA
>JALVAD010000290.1 GCA_027011385.1 Saprospiraceae bacterium
CTTTAAGAGAATTGTCTCTGCCTGCCGGTACTCCGGTTACATTTTACTTCAATGACCCTGAACTTTTTGGAGCAACTCCCATTTTAACATGGATAATGCCCTGCGCTTTGGCAGCAGGAGAAATTGATACTTTTTCGGTAATATTACCCGTTAATACCGCCGGAAATATCTTTGCAGTTCTCAATGATGATGGCAGCCAATCTCCTCCCATACAGTTTCCCATAACAGATATTGAAGAACTTGCATATTCCAATAATATAGACAATCAGAGCATTTGTCTTGATGATAGAGCTACTTTACAGGCATTGAAATATACTACAACTCCCAAACCTGTCTGCGATACACTTGTAATATACACTATAAACGTATGCAATATTAGTGAAGTCGATGCTTTTGGTGTCGTAGTTGAGGATATTCCTCCCGATGATTTTGTTTTGGTTGGTACTGTCTTCAATGGTAATGGATGTGCTACCGATAATGGTGGAGTCTATGATATTCCTGCCGGATGTTGTATTTCTCTTACTCTTACTTATGACGCTGCCAATGCTGCCAATGGTTACTACGGAAATCAGGGAGTAAATCTTGACGGACCTTCAGGGCAGGATTATATAGTGTCCGCCAGAAAACTACCCAATTTTATCGTTTTTGAAAATTTAGTATCAGTATCAGGATTTAAAAAATCACAAAACGAGCGCACAATTTCCTTATTTAGAAATACTATAAATAAAATCAGCAAATATTGGACAAATTTGCCGAAAATCGATACCTATGGACATAGGTTCCCCAGGCTATCTTTTTATAACCAGACTTACAAAAGAAATTTTATGCTGCCATTTGGCATTTTGGTTTTTTCTTCGCTTGGAGGATTAATTGCTGTCCTATCTTTTTTAAATTATACGCTGATACTGCCAATCCGATATATCTATTGAAATTATTATATCCTTTATCAGGGCATCTATCTAATCCTCTGTGTTCTAGTTCGTTGATATTGGATTCTACTGCACTATGGTTGTGTCGCAACTTTTTAAACAGGGGCTTTTGTTCTTCTTGCGCTTCTATTTTATTGCACTTTCCTTTTTTGGGAAGTACCACCGTTTCAACTTGTTGTGATAAAAGCGCCTTGTTGTCTTTGTTCCAATATCCCTTGTCAAAACTCCAGCTTCCAATTTTATATTTTGACATCCTTTGCACAAGTTTCGGGACAATCTCTGAATCAGATTCATGATCCATGATATAATAATCAACGATCAGATTGTATTGGTCTGTTGTGATTGATACTTTTTTGCCCAACTCTACATTTGGTCTCATTTTCCCTTTTGTTATCCATTCGGTATGGTCTTCAAATATGGAAAATATCTTTTCATCGTGAGGAATTTTCTCTCCTTTTATTACCCTGCGCTCAAGTAAGTCTATATGCTTTTCCAATAGCTTCATATAATGTTCTAATTCCATCATTGTCACTAAATCCATTACATCTTTCTGGGGAAAACTTCCCTTTGATTCTTTTAGTTTTTTCAATAGTGCTTTTGATTTTTTTAGATAATTTCTAGCGCTTGTTTTCACTCTTTGCTCTTTGCCTTTCCCTCCCGATGCACTTGACCGCCCTAATGCTCGCATTTTGTTCTTTAGGTCATTGCTCCAATCATGCATCTTTCTCCAGCCTGATATATTATGCTTTTGCTGTATTTTACTTACCATATCTAAACACTTGCGGGCACTGTCCAACAATAAGTTATAGTCAGTCGGGAAATGTACATTAGTTTCAACTACGAAACTATCTGTTTTTAAGCGCAATGCTGTATCTTCTTTTTTTTTAAATACTTCATGTCCAAATTCAACTATCACTTCGTTAAGTTGCTTTACCGTTTCATCATCCAATAATGAAACATTATCTACTATTGTTTGATATTTAAATTGTTGTATGTGAAATCCATCCTTACTTTCTACACCCATAATTTGGCGTACCATAGAATCATAATTGGCTATATGTCCTAATTCATCATAACTTATGTTCTGACACAATCGTACTTGCGACAATACAAAAATATGCCACAATTCCATGCCGGGACGTCCTGTATTATTATTTTTGGGTAATATCTTTTTTTCAAGTATTTCAAATACTTTCTCATTCCATTTGGGTGTGATGAATATCTCTTTCAATGCTGCACACAGTCCAGGTAATGCTCCACTTCTTTTGCTTGTTGGTATTTTTGCATCCTCAATTAATACATACCCCATTTTTAATCGTTGTTCGAATCTTTTTCTCATATCTGAATCTTTGATTTATTTCCCCTCTTTTTAGGCGAATCTCATTTATTTAAAAGCCTAAAAATAAGAACTTTATCTCTTTTAACCAAATAATCCCCTATTAGATTCAAAATATATTACAACTATATCTATCTGTGATGTAGAGCGTTATGACTTTTCTTGCAGACACTATTTATTTATCCTTTCCTAACCTCATCCCCCACTAATAAATCCTCTTCAACTCACTTCCCGGATAATAATGCTTTACTATCTCTTCGGAAGAATATCCTGCAAGCGACATTCCGATACCTCCGAT
>JALVAD010000291.1 GCA_027011385.1 Saprospiraceae bacterium
AAAGTATTTAGTATCTCTTTCCCCGTAATATCAATAATTTTTATTTCCGCATAAGAATCTTTCAAACTTGAAAAATCCAATTTAAAATTATCTTTAGAAGGAATAGGATAAATTTTAATCTCGCTTGTTTCAATTTCTTTATTTGCTGTTGATTTATCAATACATACAGTAGTGTCTTTTTGACAACTTGTTGTATTGTTTGTAATTACAAGGTAATAACAACCTTTTTCAGTTAAGTTATCGATGTTTTTACTAGTATTGGTATAATTATTCGGTCCTGTCCATAAAAATGAAAACTGATCCTCATTATCGATACTCACAGTTATCTTTCCTGGAACATCACCTGAAATATCAACCTTTTCTATGTTTGAGATATAAAAATCATCTGGTTGAGTTAATGTGAAACTTTTTGATGCGGTTTTATTTTTCGCATCTGTTAGCTCTAACGAATAATCCCCGGCGCTAAGTTCGCTTATCTTTGATTTCGTACCTCCTGTGCTCCATGCATAAGTGTAAGGTTCTGTTCCATTGTCAATACTTACAATTTCTATATATCCATCATTTTCTCCGTAACAACTTACATCGCCTTGTTCAAAATTGATTGCCAATGGTGCTGAAGCAGCATTTATCTCGACAGAATCAATTCCGGTACAAGCTGATGCGTCAGTTATGGTTACATAATAATACCCGGGAGCCAATCCGGTGATAGTTTGAGTAGATTCTCCATTACTCCAAGCATATGTATAAGGCATTCTACCTCCTGACGGATTTGCTGTAGCAGTACCATCATTTGAATTACTAGATGTTTCATCTGTAGAGCTCGGGTTAACGAGTATTTCACTATTTGAATCTATGTTATAATTTCCTGTTATAGTACAATTAAATGAGTCTATAACTGTTACTGAATATGTCCCGGAACATAAAGCCGTTATAGTTGCAGATGAATCCCCAGTACTCCAGGTATATGTGTATGGAGATGTACCGTTTATAACACTATCAATTGTAATAAAACCATCGCATTCACCAAAACAAACGGTATCTTCCATAACAACCATTAAACTAAGGGTAGGGCAATTATAGGGTAATATTATAATACTATCTGTTGCACTACAGCCCATATTATCAAAAACAGTTACAGTATAGTCTCCCGGGGATAAGCTATCAATTGTTTGCGTTGATTGTCCGTTACTCCAATTGTAGCTATATGGAGGGATGCCACCTGAAGGGGAACAAGTAGCAATACCATCATTTGCTCCATTTGAAGATTCATTGGTGCTACTAGAGTTGGTTGATATTTCTGAATTAGAGGAAATGGTAAAACTATCAATTAAAGTACAATTATTTGCATCATTTATTGTAACAAAATACGAGCCGGAACATAAATTGACTATTGAAGAATCAGTACTCCCGTTTGACCAAATATAAGTGAATGGTTCGAGTCCGTATGTTACATCAATAACAGAAATAAATCCATCACAATTTCCAAAACAAATAGTATCAGATTGTTCAACTATTGCAGTCAATGATTGGCATGAGAACTCATATACTTCAACAGTATCAATCCCGATACATTCATTGTAATCTGAAACTGTAACATAATAGCTACCGGGAGGTAAATTTTCAATTGTTTGGTCATATTCCCCCGTACTCCATTCGTAAGAATAAGGAGAGATTCCACCTGTTGGATTTGCAGTTGCAGTACCATCGTTTAGATTATAACCGGTTTCATTTGTTGCACTAACATTCGGTGTAGGGCCTTCAACAATAGATACTTCAACCTCTGAGCTATCATAGCACCTTCCATCAATGCTTACCGTGACCGTATATACAGTTGTCTCTGTTGGTGAAGCGGTAGGATTGTAGATAGTAGGATCATCAAGATTGTCTTCAGGTGTCCAACTATATTGGTTGCCTCCGGAAGCTTCTAGGACAACACTACCTCCGTTACAAACAGATACATCTTCGCCGGCATCAGCAGTTACTGATTCTGTAAAAAAGCTTTCTTCTGCACAATTTGTATTTGTTCCATTCCAATTGTATGGAGATATTGTAACAAAAATTTGAGTTCCACAAGGAAGATCTTCCGGATCATAATAAGTTTGGCTTCCCACATCTACATTATCTACAATATCAGTTCCTCCTGGAGAAGTTCCGATTGAAATAAAGTAACCATCAGCAAAAGAAATCTCTTCCCAGATCAAATCAGTTGTAATCAAAACATCATTAGCCCCATTAGATGGTTGTATCAATGAAGTACAATCAGGTAAATCATTGCACAAATCTTCCACTTGAAATTCATTATCACAGCCATAATCATTGTTCGCAATATCATTTGTGCCCAGATTGTCACTAAGAAACATACAGATACTTTTAACATTGCAAACAGACAAATTGTCATTGCTTTTTATTTCGAGATCCTCACGCCAAGATACACTCGAATGTATAGTTGATGGATCTATGTTTTTCAAACCGTTTAAAGAAGTTATTTTATCATTATTGAAAATAAATATATATCCGTCAATACTTGTTAGATTTTCTAAACCATCAACATCTTGAAGGTTCATATTTGTTTCTAAACGAAGAATCCCTCCAACACTTTCCAAACTAGACAAGCCATTTAAATTATTTAAATTATTATTATAAGCGATAGATAAATCCCCTCCTGCAGAAGCGATATTTTGTAAACCGGATAAACTAGTAGCTGAATTTACATCGTTAATTGTTAAATTGCCCCCGACACTCCCAATGCCACTTAAACCACTCATGGAGCTTAGGTTTTGATCAAACGCAATTCGCAATTCACCACCAAGGTCAGAGGAAAGGTTATTAAGTCCGTTTAGATTTTCCAAATTGAAATTATTTGTAATAAGCAAATCTTCAGCGACACTTATAAGACCTTCTAAACCATTTAAATTAGTTAAGTCAAAATTGTATCTTATATATAAACTCCCACCTATAGAAGTGATTTGTGATAAACCATTCAAATTTACAATATGAGAATTTTGAGATCCATCGCAAAAACCAATACATACATCTCCTTCAATTTCAGAGCAGCCTGGATAATTAGTCGAAAAGTTATCAATATCAGCTTGAGTGGTAAATGTAATTCCTCCCGGCAAACAAGCAAATAATACAGAATTGAGGCCAAATAATAAAACAAATAGCAAAAGAGTTTTCGTTTTTTTCATGGTCAGCAAATTTGTTAGTTATAAAATTATTATTCGAAAAATTATATTTTATAATATTACAACTGAAGTATTATTATAAAAACTATATCGTTCAAACTAGTTAAGTTTCGAGTATTAATATTGCATTATGCCCAAATATAAGTATTTATAATAAGATATGCAAATAAATTAACAGTTTTAATGTAAAAATATCTTCCAGCTCTCCTTTTTTATTGATATAGAAGTCTTAGTGAAAATACTGAAGTATTATATGTGAAGGGTAAGGGGTAGATAAAAAAATAAAGTGATGACTCGTCTAGTTGTTTGTATGAACTAGAGCGTGTTCAGCGTTAGGTTATTAGGATAAATAGAAGAGAGGAGCAATCTTCCATAATACTCGTAATGGGCTGCGGTTTAAATGTTGGGTTGGATTGAACCTTTATGTCTGTATTAATGTTATACCTTTAGTATAATACAAGTAATATAATTAATATCATAAAATGTATATGAAGTATTTTCAAAAATAAATTTCAATTAAATGAAAAGACCAAATACTTGAACGGACAAATGGAATAACATATTACGTGCAAGTAATATGCAATAGAGTATTCGCTCAAAAAACAAAAAAAATCAACAGAGTATTAATAAATACCGTTTTAAATAATATTCTATACGAATTTGAAGACAGTTATTATACTTACAGAGAAATGCTTACTAAAATTCAATGGAACGTTCTTAGAGCTATTGCGAAAGAAGGAAAAGTAAGCAAAATCTATTCAAAACATTTTATGAGTCGACATGATTTCTATAATGCATCGTCACTTAGAAAAGCACTTGAAAGCCTTATGAAAGATCAGCTGATTTATAAATCAACAAATCAAGGGATAGCTCAATATGAAATACAAGATGTTTTCTTTTCTAAATGGTTGGCAAGGTGATTTTCTATATTTTTTATTTTGACTATTATGATAAAATGCATTTTTAAATAAAAATACTGTTTAATTGCCTAAATAGTATTACTTTCACTCTCATTATTGATATTAAATTATTTTTATGAAAACCATACAGAACATCACTTTATTTTTATTGCTATTGATATTGAACTCTTGTTCCAATACTTATTACAATCGCAGTACATTCAAATTTCCCAGTCCTGTCGATACAAGGAATAAAAAAATCGAATTTCAGCTGAAAAAGCAATATGATATTGGTACAATTCACGCTGATAATATGTTTGATGGTGCAAGAATGAACGACTTCAAAAGAATAGATAATGATAAATATGAGGTATTGGTAAAGCCTGAGAATACTCCGATAAACAATAGCGCATGGTATGCTTTTAGAATTTGGAGCGATTCGATTTCTAAAGTGGTTATAAAAATTAGATATGTAAATGGAACACACCGGTATTCTCCAAAATACAGTTTTGATAGGAAAAAATGGACTGTCATAGACCCAAATATTATTGACAATGCGGAGGACGGAAGCTATATCACATTTCCGCTTACATTGACTAAAAATATAATGTGGATTGCTGCTCAGGAAATAATAAATAGTGGAGATGTGAAAATATGGATTGATTCTTTAAAGGGAAGCCCAAGAGTTTCCGAAGTGATGTCAATAGGGAAATCTACATTGGGGAGGGATATTCCTTTTTTTAGAATAGGCAAAGGAAAGTCAAAAGGAAAAAATATTATTGTATTGATGAGTCGACAACACCCACCTGAAACTACTGGTTTTATTGCTTTGAAATCTTTTATTGATGAACTGTTAATCAAAAATACCTTGTCAGAAAAATTTTTTAATACTTTCGATATTTGGGTCTTCCCATTATTGAATCCAGACGGCGTTGATTTAGGGCATTGGCGTCATAATGCTAATGGTGTAGATTTGAACAGAGATTGGGCATATTACAGACAAAAAGAAATTGATATTATAACTAATTTTATTGTGGATAAAGCAAAAGTTAATAAAAACAAAGTGCTTTTAGGATTGGATTTTCATTCTACTCAAAAGGACATATATTATGCTTACAACAATAGTTTTCACACCAAATTGCGTTTATTTACCAAATATTGGATTGAAAGTATTGACCGCTTGGTTTATCCCTTTTCTACAATCTATTCCCCGGAACCATTGAGTAAACCTTATTCCAAAACTTGGTTCTATATGCAATTTAAAGGCGAGAGTTTGACTTATGAAGTAGGGGATAATACCCCTAAGGGCATCATAAACCACAAAGCAAAGGTAGCAGCGGTAACAATGATGGATTTATTGGTAAAAAAATAGACGAAAGAAAACTTTGAATAAGGTACGTTTCATTTTTTCGCATATAAGGTTAATTTTTCTATTTGCACAGACCGCCCCACTTATGAAATTAATCCGTTTTACTACTATATATACCACATCAATGTGCCGTTAGGCACAAAACATGGGGGAAAAAGGCTATTAACCAACTAAAATGTGTACCGTAGGTACGCAATGTTGCCCACATCAACAAAATTTCTTGTAATAAAGCGAAAAAATGAAATACACCTTAATAGCTTGATGCATGGAAGGGATGAATTAGAGTTTGATGATATTGAGTTCAAGGGCTTTTATTATTAGACCTACTGCATTTTTAACTTGAAATTTACTAATTAGATTTTTGCGATGTGATTCTACTGTATTGACACTAATAAATAGTTTGTCACTAATCTGAGATGTAGTAAATTCTTCTTTAATGAGATTTAATACTTCGAGTTCTCTTTTAGTAATTTGGGGGAGCACGTTGTACTTTGAAGTTAAGACCCCACTTAATTCGTTGAGGAAAGCGGATTGGACTGATGGGGAAACGTAATTTTTCCCATTATGTACTTGTTGTATCGCATCGAATAATTCCTCCATACCACAGCTTTTTGAAACATAACCTTTGGCACCTAGTTTGAACATTTTTTTTACTACACTGATTTCTAGATAACCGGAAAGTCCTATGATTTTTAATTCAGGATTATTTTTCATTAATAATTCGGTACAATCCAATCCACTCATGTCTGGCAGACCAATATCCATTAAAACAATATCCGTTTTAATAATTGAAAGCTTCTCTACGCCTTCTTTGCCAGTTAATGCGGAACCCACACAAATAATATGCGCTTTGCTTTTCAAAAAAGTGACAATAGATTCTAATAATATTTTGTGATCATCAATTATGAATACTTTAATCATTACCTAAAGGAATTTTAATTATTAAATGTGTACCATTACTTTCTTTGAGCATAATTTCACCTTCCAAATAATTGATACGAGATTTGATACTTTTTAATCCTAGATTTGTTGATTCATTCCAAATTTGAATAGGAATGCCTACTCCATCATCTTTAATGGAAATAAATAACTCACCCTTATTTACATAAGATTCTAATACAACTTTAGTAGCTCCAGAATGTTTGAGAATGTTTTGAGTTATCTCTTGAAAAACACGATATAAAAGTATTGCTTTTTGTTTGTCTTCAAATACATTAAGTCCTGTCAAATCATTGATGACTTCGATACCTTTATTTTCAAGCGCCAAAAGGAGATCATTGACTGCCCCATCAATACCTGTCATATCAAAGGCTATAGGTGTCATATTATGACTGATTCTTCTCAGCTCGGTAGAAACATTATTTATCATTCCATCTAATTGGTCTTTAATGTTCATATCTTCAAGTGCATCTATATTTTCCTGAATATTAATCACTTTAACTTTTATAGCGGTCACCATGGAGCCAATATTATCATGTAGATCTAGTGCTATCCTTTTTCGTTCTTCTTCTTGTCCTTCAAGAATGGCATGCATAGAGATTATTTTCTTTTCTTTTTTCAGAAATTCAATTTCCTGCTCTTTGAGTTTTAAATCTTTTTCAATCAAGGCATTCTTAACTTTATGCTCCCTTTTTAAAAAGGCGTAAATAATAAATCCGGTAAAAAGTAGTCCTAAAAGAATACTCAAGATTAAATTTCTTAGATAGAGATTCTTTTCAAGCCTCAGTTTTTGTTCATTTATTAATAATTCCTTTTTTTCTGATTCATATTTAGCTTCTAAATTTTCAATATTAAATGCCTTTAGGATATCATTCAGAGAATCTTTAAGGGTATAATATCTATAAAGAGAAGAAATACTTTTTTTGTATTCTTTTTTATCGTAATAATAATCTGATTCTAACTTATAAAACTGACTATTTCGGGGCAAATTATCCATATTTTTCAAAACATTTCTAGCCTCTTCAACAGCATTATTTATTTCATCTACCCCACCAATTTCAAGAGCCAAAGCCAATTTAGCTAAGTAATAATGCGAACTTATATCTAAATTTCCTTGCTTATCTACATTTTTCAAAGAATTTAATAAGTTTCTAGCTTCAGTAATATTGCCTTTTTCCAGATAAACCTCTGCCAATAGTGATTTTGCATAAATAATATACTTTTCGTTATTGGTACTTTCAAAATAATTGAGTGCCCTAAGTATTAAATTTTGAGCTTTTTCTATATCCTTCAGTATGATTTGAAGTCTTGCCATTTTAAGGCGTGTTTTGTTTTTATTAATGGGTGCATCCTTTTCATTTAAATATTGATAACTCTTATTTAAATATTCTAGTCCTCTTTGATAATTACGAATCCGTATAAAAACACTCGCGATGTTACCAAACATTTGACCTTTCCTTAATGAGTCCGTAGGTTCTATATTATTAATAGCCACATTGAAATAATAATAAGCAGAATCTGTTTTACCCATTTTATAGAATAACATACCATAATTATTAGAAAGATTAACGATAAGGCGATTGTCCTTAGCATATTTTATATATCTACTTGCTTTATGTAAATATTCAAGTGCTTTGTCCGAATTTCCAGATTGTGCATAAAAAGTCGAGACCTCGCTGTATGTAAGGGGTAATTCCTGGTAATCTTCTGCCAATAAAAGATATTTAATACTTTTTTCACCACTTTCTATTGCCTTTTCATAATCACCATAAGCAGAATTTAAAACCGACTGTGCTTGAAATACATAGCCTAATATTTGATAATTTTTTTCTATATTTCCATAATATATGGCACTATCTATCATGGCAAAAGATGCTTTATATTGATGATTAGCAGACAGCCTTTGTATTTCTTCCCAAAAATAAGCCGCTTTGGAAGTATTAGCAGTACTTTCTTCGGTAACTTGTCCTAAAAGTGTACATGAGTAAAAACCTAAAAAGAATATAAATAATGATTTGTACATTGATGAATATTAATATTTTAAAGATTTAATTCTTTTCGTATAACAATGAACGCCTCTTTCAATTCTAAATGACTGTACTTTTTAGCTATGTCCAAATGCTCCCCACAAAACCAAGCTAAACCTCTAGGATGTGCTATAAAACCAATTTCCTCATTATTAGCATCATTGATAGTTTTATCTTCATCAGATATGTTAAACCAAACTTTTCCTCCAGATTTTATATTAACTCTAAAGTCTTTGTTACATATAGCGCATATGGGTGGTTTCATAGCAATGTTTTATATTCAAGTACTTTTAAAAATACGTTTTTTTAGGAAAATGCATTCAAAACGTTAATAACTTTGGACAAGTTAACAAAATAACTTGAATGTATCCTTAAAAATCGAGAATGATTTATATTATCACTAATTAGTTTTGGACTTTAACCCGAAAAATTCACGAAAAAAGAACAAAATTGGGCGTAAAAGTCATATCTTTACGGTGTTAACAAAAAACATTAACTTTTAAAAACACCCAATTTTGAGCAACAAAGATACAGTATTTTATC
>JALVAD010000292.1 GCA_027011385.1 Saprospiraceae bacterium
GTATATAAAGTTATTATTTCCCGGTGTACCTGACGTACATCTTCAAGGGAATTTTCTTCAGCCAGGCAACGCACCGCTTCCGGCATGCCGCCGCAAAAATAATAGTTCCTGAGCAAGTCAATAAGCTGTTGATGAAAGGCTTCGGGTAGTGGTTCTATATGGTCCAGGTCTTCCAGGTACTCGCGCAACCCTGATTCTCCCACACCATCCAGAAATTCATAAAAGGTCATGGGCAGGAGATCCAGAAAATTTACCTTGCCCACAGGAAAAGATTTTGGAGAAGAGAGCTTGACGCCAAGAAGAGAACCAGCGGAAGCAATACTATATTCCGGAGCTTTTTCCTGAAAATATTTCAGGCTGTTCAGCGCATTGTTTGAGACCTGTATCTCGTCAAAAATGAGCAGATGGCGGCCTGGGAGAATTTTTTTCTTACTCAGCAGGGACAGGTTGGAGATGATTTTTTCAGGATCAAGGCTCTGCGAAAAAAGACTGTCAAGCCGGCTGCTTTCCTCGAAGTTAAAATAGAAAAAATCATCAAATTCCTGTTGGCCGAACTTCTGCAATATATATGTCTTGCCGGTCTGGCGCGCACCTCGGAGAATGAGAGGTTTTCTCCGGGAAGAGTTTTTCCAGCTGATTAAATGTGCATATATATCTCGTTTCATAAGTTATGGAATACCGTATTTTTGAGCTGCTATCAACTTTTTTCGTTCGAAAAACGTGCATCATTGCCATTCTTTGCATCCAGAAACGTGATTATCGATGGTGTTATCACTGGTTGCCGTCCAAATGATGGCAACGTGATGGGATTATCTTGTCTATTCATAAAAAATACGACATGATGAGGTCATGCAATCACATCATCATGATGGCGTCGTAAAAACTTCGATCTACGGCATCGTGTGTCCCGGAACGGTTCACAACATACTACCTGTATAGTTGAGACCCGCCCCGGAACACTACTCCTCGGAGTCTACGCTTACCTTATGGGATTAACCATTAGAGAATTAGATATCCTTAGTTCTCATTTTGGTTTGTCACTACCGAACTATAAAACTACTCAATTATTAGCTGTTTATTAACTTTCGTTATAATTTCAATCGTATACATGGCATCTCTTTCCTTCTTTGTAAACAACAAATTACCTGAAGCGACTTTAGTTATTTTAGGTGTATATTTTTTCTTGATGATATATAACTATCTAAATTAGTAAAGAATCATCGGAATATAAAAAGCATAATGAACCATCCTTGCAAGAAGGTAACATATTTGTTATATTGTTTTCATGGAATGGCAAATCATTTACTACAATTCAAAACTTGAAAAAGAAATTTTGAATTTACCTGACGGCCTTTTGGCAAGGTATTTACGACTCACTGATTTATTGCTCGAGTTTGGTTCTAATCTAGGTTTGCCTCATACAAAATCAATTGGCAATGGCCTTTTTGAGTTACGGGTAAAGAGCAAGGAAGGTATAGCGAGAGTCTTTTACTGCACAAAAATTGGCAAGAAAATCATCATGCTCCACTCCTTTGTCAAAAAATCTCAAAAAACACCAAAGAAAGAGATTAAAATTGCCCGAAATAGAATGAGCGAGGTGGTGAAAAATGAAACATTCTGAATTAAAAGAAAAAGCATTAAAAAAGAAAAATGTAAATGCCATTTATAAGGACTTAGAACCTGAATTCTCGTTGTTGCGTGAATTATTAAATGCCCGTCAAAAAGCAGGTGTAAGCCAAGCAGAAATAGCAAAATTAATGGGGACAAAAGCATCAGCAATTACTAGGTTAGAATCATCTTTAAGCAGTGGCAAGCACTCACCTTCTATTGCCACGTTAAAAAAATATGCAAATGCTCTCGGTTGCCACTTAGAAATAAAGCTTGTTACAATCACCTGATTTAATGGAATAAATAGCATAACGAATAAGGTTGGATTGTGTGAGTGAGCCTATGTCACTGACCGCCTTAAAAGGGCCACCCATGACCGGGCTAATGGAGCCACTAAAAAGTGGTTAAATCAGATTTTCGGAGAGGGTTATTTTTTACCGTTTTTTGGCCTTGTATTCAATGACTGTTTTTGCCTTTTTGAAAGTGGTTTTGGAGTGCGGTAACTTTTACCGTCAAGAACAAGTCTGTAGGCGCCGTGCCTGAGTCGATCCAGGGTGGCGGCGCCAATGATTTTATTGGGGAAGGCTTCACCCCATTCGTCAAAATCAAGGTTACTGGTCATAATGGTAGAACGTTCTTCATAACGTTCCGCAATGACAGCATGCAGATCTTCATCCTGTGGAGACTGCAGAGGCTTTAGGCCGAAGTCATCGATGATAAGCAGGTCGACTTTCATTGGCGTTCTGGCCGCAATCTGACAATTTATTATAACGTTGTAATGATAGCATATTCTTTTATCTTGACTTTTAGCAAGATTGAGTCATATCATTAATTCTACTTTGTTAAATCAGTAATCGACCATTATTCAGTAGGTTACCCTGTTTTCGATACGCCGAGTCGATAGATGCCTGTCTTTTCCGGTGACGGAGTTCGAGCTGCCTCAATAC
>JALVAD010000293.1 GCA_027011385.1 Saprospiraceae bacterium
ATATTATGATAATGACTCATATCAAATGATAAACAATAGAAACATCATTATTTTAGAAGAGAATGCATCGTGCGAGGTTGTACAAATTGAGTCTTCAGAGATTGGTAGTAATGCTTTTGCAAATAATATAACAGAGAGCTTTTTGGGACAAAATGCCCACCTTACAGTAAATAAGCTACAAAAATATGTTGGTAATACTATCGTAATTGAATCCTCTTTTACGAAGCAAAAGACAGGTTCAAAATACTATAATAATATTGCAACTATCGGTGGAAATAAATTGCGAAATGATATTCATGCAAAGTTAGAAGGGACAAATTGTTTTGCAAATATTAATGGTGCATTTATTTTGGATGAAAATAATGAAGTTGATAATAATGTATATATTGACCATGTTACATCGGATTGTGATTCAAATCAAAATTTCAAAGGGATTTTGGATGGTAAATCCAAGGGAGCTTTTACTGGTTATGTATTGGTAAGACAAGATTCTCAAAGGACAAATGCATATCAATCTAATAAAAATATAGTATTGTCTGAAACTGCAAATATCAGTACAAATCCGTTTTTGGAAATATACGCTGACGATGTTAAATGCAGTCATGGAGCATCCATAGGAAGACTTGATCAAAATGCAATGTTTTATTTGAGAGCTAGAGGTATAAGTGAAGAAAAGTCTAAGGAATTGCTTTTAAGTGCATTTGCTCTGGAAGCATTTATAGGTATTGCAAATACGAAATTTAAAGATGTGATTTCCAAGGAGATTGAGAATAAATTACTGAAAGAATAGTAGATTATGAAAAGTATCAGGAATGATTTTCCAGCTTTGTCACAAATGGTAAACAATAATCAATTGATTTATTTTGACAATGCTGCTACTTCATTGAAGCCTAAATCAGTTATCGAAGGATTAAAAGATTATTATTCTTCATTTAATAGTAATGTGCATAGAGCGGGACATTATTTAAGTGCTAAATCTACAAAAGCTTATGAATCGGCTAGAGCAAATGTTGCAGACTATATCAATGCAAAAGATTCTACTGAAATTATTTTCACTAAAGGAACAACAGAATCTATTAATTTTTTGGCAAGCATATTAGCAGAAGATATTCTGAAAGATGGTGACGAGATTATCCTAACAAGAATGGAACATCATTCCAATATTATACCATGGGTTGCACTTAAAGACAAATTGGATTTGACTATTAAAATTATCGAAATAGATGAAAAAG
Organism: Saprospiraceae bacterium; assembly: GCA_027011385.1. Classification (GTDB taxonomy): domain Bacteria; phylum Bacteroidota; class Bacteroidia; order Chitinophagales; family Saprospiraceae; genus JADJGA01. The sequence goes on from JALVAD010000293.1 coordinate 1,233, forward strand.
GCGAACTATTAATAGATGATTTGGACAAGCTATTTACAGAGAAAACAAAGGTCCTTTCAATGGCTCACTCTTCAAACGTGCTTGGAATATTGAATCCTATTGAGGAAATAGTAAATAAGGCAAAGAGTAGGGGAGTGCTGACCATCATCGATGGAGCACAAGCCATTGTTCATGAAAAAATCGATGTGCAAAAAATAGATTGTGATTTTTATTGTTTTTCGGGTCATAAGATGTATGCTCCAATGGGAATAGGGGTTTTATACGGTAAAAAGGAGCTTTTGAATCAATTAAGTCCTTACCAAAAAGGGGGAGGCATGATAAAAAATGTTACTTATGAAGAGGTAATATACAATACTCCTCCTTATCGTTTTGAGGCTGGTACGCCAAATGTTGGAGGAGCAATAGGATTGTCAAAAGCCATTGACTACATAAATTCTATTGGCATTGAAACTATAAAAAAGCATGAACAATCGCTATTGAATCACGGAAATTATAAACTTAAAGTCATAGAAGGAATAAAAATCTACGGTAGATCCGCGATCAAAGATCCAATAATTTCATTTAATATTTCAGGAATACATCATTCAGATCTTGCGATAATTCTTGACAAGTTTGGAATAGCTACTAGAGCGGGATTTCACTGTGCTCAACCACTATTTGATCATTATAATGTAAAAGGAAATTTGAGAATTTCATTTTCTTTTTACAATACAATAGAGGAAATTGATATTTTTGTAGAAAAACTTAATTTGGCAATTAATATGTTGAAATAAATCAAAATGACAATACAGGAAAAAGAGAAAGAATTGATAGAAGAATTTGATATGTTTGATGATTGGTTGGACAAATATACATACATCATCGATATGGGTAAGCATGCTTGTAATACTATTGATATAAAATTTGAGAAAAATCTTGTTGTTGGTTGCAATTCACAGGTTTGGCTAGATTCGAGATTTGAGGATGGTAAAGTATTTTATAGGACTGATAGTGATGCACTGATTCCTAAAGGAATTGCTCAAATGTTGGTCAGAATATATTCAGGGAATACTCCTAAAGAAATTGTCGAGCACGATCCTGTTTTCATAAAAGAAATAGGCTTGGAAGAGCACCTTTCACCAAATAGGGCAAATGGTCTGGTTTCAATGCTGAACAAGATAAAAACTATAGCTAAAACTTATAAAATTGCAAAATAACTATAACTAGAAATGAATACTAAAGAAGTTAAAGGAAAAATAATAAGTGTTCTTAAAAGAATTTATGATCCGGAAATTCCTGTCGATATCTATGAGTTAGGGCTTATTTACAAGGTTGATTTAGATGAAAATGGTATTGCAAACATAGAAATGACTCTTACAAGTCCAAATTGTCCTGTGGCTGATAGTATTGTAAATGAAGTATTTGTAAAAATAAAAGAAATTGAAGAAATAAAGGATGTTGAAATCCATTTGACTTTTAATCCTCCATGGGACTCTTCTATGGCTTCAGAAGTTGCTCAACTTCAATTGGGAATTCTATAACCCAATCTTTGTTAAAGATTTTGAGTTTTAAAACAATTATATTACTTTTGTTGTTCAATTTTAAAATTTTATACTGTGCTTAGTAAGAGTAAAAAAGAATTAATAGTAGATATAAGTGTTGGACTTATACTGGGTTTGGTAATTATAACTGCACTTTTCTATAGAAATGAAGTGTTGGATTTCTTTAGACAGAATAAAAACCCTAAACCTACAACTGAAATAATCGTTGAAAAAAAACACAAAGCTATAACTAAATTCGGATTTGATACTTCCCAGTATGTATTTGAAGAGGGTAGGGTTAAGAACAACGAAATACTCGGTTCTATTCTCTATTGGCAAGATATTCCATATTCTATAATTGATAAGTTAGTTCAAAAATCAAAAGATGTCTTTAATGTAAGGCAGATTAGAGCTAATAAAAAAATCACTTTTGTTAGGAAAGATACCTGTGGCGAACTTCAAAGTTTGATTTATGAACCAAATGATCTATCTTATATTGTATTCAATTTAGCTGATTCAATTTATGTTAAAAGAGTTTTCAGACCTATAGATACAAAAATTGAATTTGCTACAGGAGAAGTTCATACATCTCTATGGAATTCTATGAAAGATAATAATTTAAGTATATCTTTAATTGATAAAATGGAAGATGCTCTTTCTTCTGAAGTTGATTTTTATCACGCACAAAAAGGAGATCAATATAAGTTGTTGTTTGAGAGGAAATATATAGATGATAAACCAATAGCTATTGGTAAATTACTAGGTGCTTATTATTATAATAATTCTCCAAAATATGCATTTTATTTTGAAGCTGATGATTATAAAGGGTATTACAATTATAAGGGACAAGCAACCAAAAAAGCCTTTCTTAGAGCCCCCGTTAGATTTTCCAGAATTTCTTCAGGTTTTAGCACTAGGCGATTTCACCCTATATTACACCGAGTAAAAGCTCATTATGGTACTGATTATGCTGCGCCATACGGAACTCCAATTTTGGCTGTTGCAGCCGGAACTATTATAAGAAAAGGTTACGGAAAAGGAAATGGCAATTTTATAACTATACGACACGACAAAACCTATACAACCACTTATCTACATATGCAAAGATTTGCTAAAAGCAGTAAGAAAGGTGCTCATGTGACGCAAGGGCAGGTTATAGGTTATGTTGGTTCTACCGGGCTTGCTACAGGTCCTCATGTGTGTTTTAGAATGAAAAAGAACGGTAGACCTATTAATCATCTTAGAGAAAATTTCCCCTCTCCGGAACCATTACCTGATAGTGTCTTAACTAAGTTCTACGTCGTCCGGGATAGTATCCTCACTCTTATGAAGTCTCTAGATTATTTAAGTGATGACACTTTCCATCAAGAAAGTTTTGTATTAAAAGACGAAAATGATTCTAATAGGATTGTAAAGCCTTGATAGGGAGTACACGAAAATATTCTTTATAGCTAATACGCTAAAGTACCTACATAAAAAAACAGATTTTGCAAAAGGAGTTATGTATTGTGAAATTAAAATATTAAAGAACCATCTATGAAAAAAATAATACCAAGGCAGAGAGTAACATTACTGTGGAATAAGCAAAAAGACTTAATTGAGAAAGAGTTGCAGAAAATTGAATTTATGAAGTCTACGGGTTAAATGATAAGGAATCATGGAGATTATTTGGATATAGTTTCTAGTCCGGAAGTTTTAGCTGATTGTACTTATGGTATGTATACAATAAGGAAAGGCTTACTTCCATTTTATTGAATAATCACAAATTACGAAAAGTTCAATTCATTTATTTCAATGAAGATGTTCATTGAAAAGGCATTTGATCTAGTTAAAGCAGATAATTTCGAGCTATCAAGAAATATTCTTATATGGAAGAATGGAGGTTGGACTAATTATAAAAATGAAGGTGGGCAGACATTAGATTTAATGGACTTTAGTTAAACTAAAAGATTAACAAGCTACAGTAGGGTTGATCTTCTATTGTGTTTCAAAACCCTATTAAACATAATATATATTATAGGCTACTTTTATAGGTATGTACCTAACAATCCCAAATACAAACATTCTGTAAATTTTGCGTTAATTATTAAATAAACATATAACACTTTGGAATTTTTACTACTTTTGTGTGTTAGTACTTATAGAATAAGTATTATTAAAAAAATAACTTAATAAACATAATATGCAAAAAATATTTTTAATAGCATTTGGATTTTTTCTATTGAATATAAATTCCATTTCTGCACAAAAATCAGAATATAAGATTTCAGCTATAGGATTTTACAATCTTGAAAATTTATTTGATACAATTGATGCTCCTGATATATGGGATGAAGAATTTACTCCTGAAGGAACCAAAGTTTGGGATTCAAAAAAATATAATGAGAAACTAAAAAATATGGCTTATGTTATTTCCAAGGTTGCTACAAAGAAATCAAAGGATGGATTAGCTATTTTGGGGGTTTCAGAAGTTGAAAATAGAAAAGTTTTGCAAGATTTGGTTAAGCAACCGGCTATCGCTAATAGACGCTATAATATCATACATTTTGATTCTGACGATTTTAGAGGAATAGATGTTGCATTGCTTTATCAACCGAAATATTTCACTCCCCAATCGGCAAAATCAATTCCTGTTCCTTTATATACAGGTAAAGAGAAAAAATTCACTAGAGATATTTTATACGTATCAGGTTTAATGTATGGAGAGAAGATTCATATTTTGGTCAATCACTGGCCTTCAAGACGTGGTGGTGAAGCGACAACGTCCCCTTGGAGACAGCAAGCTGCTGCTGTTGATAAGAAAATTCTTGATTCACTTGTAGCCATTGATCCTATGGCTAAAGTGATTGTAATGGGGGATTTGAATGATAATCCTAATAATCCCAGTGTGAAAAAAGTATTAAAAACCAAACGAAAAATAAAAAAAGTTAAACATGAGAATATGTTTAATCCAATGGAAAACTATTTCAGAAAAGGAAATGGAACAACGGCTTATAGAGACTCATGGAGCTTGTTTGATCAAATAATTTTATCATATGGATGGTTACCAAAAGATCAAAATGGGCTTAGATTTTATAAAGCAAAAATATTCAATAAAAATTTCTTAGTTCAGAAAAAAGGTCATTTTAAAGGCTATCCAAAGAGAACCTTTGCCGGCGGTGAATTTATCCACGGATATAGTGATCATTTTCCAGTATATATCTATGTCATTAAGCCAAGAAAATAAGGACAAAGGAGTTTTAAAAGCCCCAATAGTATTAAATTCAGAATTTCGTGATACTCTAAAACAATTAGAGAATACAAATGATAGTTTTTTCATTACAGGAAGGGCTGGAACAGGTAAGTCCACCCTACTCCGTTTATTTAGTGATACTACTAGGAAAAAAATTGTTATTTTGGCTTCAACCGGTATTGCTGCATTAAATGTCAAAGGGCAAACGATTCATTCATTTTTTAAATTCGCACCTAATTTTTTAGCTAAAACAGGTATAAAAAAGGTTAAGAACTCAAAGGTTTACAAGAACATAGATACAATTGTTATCGATGAGATCTCAATGGTCAGAGCTGATATGCTGGACAATATTGATTTATTTCTACGTTTAAACAGGGACAATCCCCTACCCTTTGGCGGTGTTCAAATGATTTTTATAGGCGATTTATTTCAGATTCCTCCCGTTGTCTCAACAGATTTTGAACGTAAATTTCTTCATGATAACTATGAGACGCCCTATTTTTTCTCAGCAAAAGCTTTAAGTTCCGATGATTTTTATTTAAATACGATAGAGCTAAATCAAGTATTTCGCCAAAATGATCATAGATTTATAAATTTATTAGAGAGCATCAGATTAAATCAAATGGATTGGGATTTATTGGAAGAATTAAATTCCAGATATAATCCTGATGAAATCCTTGAAGGGTTTTATATCACATTATCAGCCCGAAATTCGCAAGTTCAAAAATTAAATGATGCAAAATTACAGGAGATAAGCAGACGGATATATTCCTATCCCGCCACAGTTTCAGGTCATTTCCAAGTAAATACTTTTCCTACTGATTATGAATTAACCCTGAAGGTAGGTGCACAGGTAATGTTTATAAGAAATGATATCGAAAAAAGATATGTAAATGGGACGATAGGAAAAGTCGTAGATTTGGAAACAAATAAAATCACTGTAGAAATAAACAAAGACAATCAAAAAATAAATGTTGATGTTGATTTGGAAGAATGGGAAGCTGTGAGATATTATGCAAAAAGCACAAATCCAAAAGAAATAGAATTAGAAGTTATCGGTACTTTTACCCAATACCCATTAAAGTTGGCTTGGGCAATAACTATACACAAGAGCCAGGGAAAAACATTTGATAATGTGATAATTGATTTAGGTAAAAAAGGTGCTTTTGCGAGTGGACAAACATATGTCGCTCTTAGTAGATGTACTTCACTCGAAGGAATTGTTCTTAATACACCAATTAAGCCTCAAGACATCATGGTTGACCCAAGAATAATTGATTTTTTGGAGAATCAAAAAAGACGTTGATTATTTTTTTCTTCTATTTGCGAGTAAAAACAAGACAGCCATTCTTACTGCAACGCCATTTTCTACCTGTTCGAGTATAATGGAATTATCTGAATCCGCTACTTGACTTTCGATTTCTACTCCTCTATTTATAGGTCCCGGATGCATAATTACCTTTTTGCTTTTCATCTTGTCAAGCAATTCTCTCGAGACCCCAAAATATTGAGAATATTCCCTCAAGGACGGAAAATATTTAATATCCTGTCTTTCGAGTTGTATCCTTAGGATATTGGCAACATCACACCATTCAAGAGCTTTCTCTATATCCAATTCAACATCAACGCCAAGAGTTTTTATGTATTTAGGAATCAATGTGGAAGGGCCGCTAACCTTAACCTCTACTCCAAGTTTTTTAAGTGCAAATATATTACTCATGGCAACTCTAGAATGCATAATATCGCCCATTATCACAACCTTTTTATCTTTTATTTTGCCATTAAAATGATCATAAATAGAAAAATTATCCAAAAGAGCTTGAGTTGGGTGTTCATGAGTACCATCACCTGCATTTACAATGGATGCATCTATATTTTTTGATAGAAAATAATGCGCTCCCGGTGAAGGATGTCTCATTACCACCATATCCACTTTCATCGCTAGAATATTATTAACTGTATCGAGAAGTGTTTCTCCTTTTTTAACAGAAGAAGATGCAGCGGAAAAGTTAATCACATCGGCAGATAATCTTTTTTCAGCAAGTTCAAATGACAGTTTTGTTCTAGTGGAGTTTTCAAAAAACAAATTTGCAATCGTAGTATCCCTAAGAGTTGGAACTTTTTTAATCGGTCTGTTAATTATTTGTTTAAACTCTTTAGCTGTTTCGAAAATAAGATAAATATCTTTTTCTGTTATCTCTTTAATCCCTAACAAATGTTTGACAGAAAGTTGTGATTTACTCATATAATAAATTTCAGGATTATCTTAATTAATACTTTTTTGTTTTAATATAATTTTATCATCACCGTCAATTTGTTTCCATTTCACATCGACATATGCATTATCAATAGCGTCAATAGCAGTACCCACATAATCGGCTTTAATCGGAAGTTCTCTATTAAAACGTCTATCTACCATTACAGCTAACTCTACCCTCCTCGGTCTGCCGTAGTGCTGCAATGCAGAAAGTGCGGCATTTATCGTTCGTCCTGTATACAGAACATCGTCTATAAGAATTACATTTTTACCTTCAACTAAAAAATCTATTTCTGTTTTACTAGCAGACAAAGGACTACTACTGGTACGAAAATCATCTCTGTAAAAGGTAATATCAATTTTACCAAAAGCTAATTTCAGATTTGGAATTTCTTTCTTCAATATATCAACGATTCTATCGGCAAAAAAACCTCCCCTATCTTGAATGCCAATAATACAAGTATTTTCAAAATTACCGTGATTTTCCATTAATTGGCGGACGATTCTTTGAACGGTAAAAAGAAATTTTTTCTCTTTGAGAATTATCTTATCAAGATTAGATTCTTTCATATCACAAATTTAATATAGTATTCGATATATAAAAATTTTTATTATATGTTTTTAATAATATTTTTTTATTTTATCAAAGTGACAAAACCATCCCCTTTGAATATTTTACCAGAAGGGCTATTATAGTAGTATTTATA
>JALVAD010000294.1 GCA_027011385.1 Saprospiraceae bacterium
AAAGATATATTGACTACCTTTGCGGCTTGGTAAATTTTAAATTAAAATAATATAAAAATGAAAAAAGTAGCAATTAATGGATTTGGAAGAATTGGTCGTCTTACTTTTAGAGCTTTATTGAAAAATAAAGACATTGAGGTAGTAGCAATTAACGACTTAACTGATAATAAGACACTAGCACATCTATTGAAGTATGACTCCGTTCATGGAAAGTTTGATGGTACTATAGATTCTGATGATAAGTATTTGATTATAAATGGTATTAAGATAAATGCATATGCAGAAAGAGATCCTTCGAAATTGCCTTGGAAGGAATTGGGAGTGGATGTAGTTGCTGAATGTACGGGAGTTTTCAGAAAAAGAGAGCTTTTAAATAAACACTTGGAAGCAGGTGCAGGTAAAGTAGTTTTGAGTGTCCCATCTGCCAAACCGGATGATGTAGATGCGACAATAGTATTGGGAGTAAATGGAGATACATTGAAGCCTGAGCATAGGTTAATTTCAAATGCATCATGTACAACAAATTGTTTAGCACCTATAAGTAAAGTTTTAAACGATAATTTTGGAATTGAGCACGGATTGATGAATACAATCCACTCATATACAAATGATCAAATAATATTGGATTCACCTCATAAGGATTTAAGGAGAGCAAGAGCGGCAGCGGTTTCTATTATTCCTACTTCAACAGGTGCGGCAAAAGCTATTGGTCTTGTTATCCCTGATTTGGATGGCAAACTACATGGAATGGCAACAAGAGTACCTACTCCTGATGGTTCTATTGTTGATTTGACAGTGAAATTAAAAAAGAAGACTACTGTAGAAGAAATTCACGCAGCGATGAAAAAAGCAGCAGATGGTTCTATGAAGGGTATTTTGAAGTATGAAACAGATCCAATAGTTAGCTGTGATATTATAGGAAGTGCTTACTCTTCAATATTTGACACAGGCTTTACTATGGTAAAAGGAGGAGATCTAGTTAAAGTTGTTTCTTGGTATGATAATGAGTTTGGATACTCATCAAGATTAGCGGATTTAATTGCTAAGGTATAATAATAGTATGAGAATATAGAAGGGATTGAAATCGCTTCAAGAAGTTATTAATAAGATTAAAGCAAAAAATCCTCGGAATTTGATTCTATTCCGAGGATTTTTTATACTTTTGATTCAATAAAACTAATTATTATGAACGACAACTTCAAAAACCAGAAAGTCTTGGTCAGGGTTGATTTTAATGTGCCTTTGACAGATAATAATGAAGTATCTGATAATACAAGGATATTAAAAGCATTACCTACATTAAATTATATTTTGAATCAGGGGGCATCTTTGATTTTGATGTCTCATCTGGGAAGACCGTTGAGAAAACTTGATGATAATGGAAATATCCAACGCGACAAATTTTCTCTAAAAAATATTATTCCGGAATTAGAAAAATTATTAGGAAGACCGGTGGAATTTGCTTCTGATTGTATAGGCGTAGAAGCTAAACAAAAAGCAAAAGCCTTAAAAAACGGTCAGGTTTTGTTGTTGGAAAATTTGCGTTTTCACAAGGAAGAAACTGAAGGTGATGAGGAATTTGCTAAAAAATTGGCTGATCTCGGTACATATTATGTATTCAATGCCTTTGGAACTGCTCATAGAAAGCATGCTTCTACATACACAATAGCAAAGTTTTTTGATAAATCTCATAAAGACCTAGGTCTATTGGTTAGAGAGGAATTGAAAAATGCAAATAAATTATTGGACGACCCTAAGAGACCTTTTACATCAATCATCGGAGGAGCAAAAGTGTCAGATAAGATAAAACTATTGGATAAATTGATTCAAACATCTGATAATATATTGATTGGAGGCGGAATGTCATATACATTTGTCAAGGCCTTAGGAGGGGAGATAGGGCTTTCGTTATTTGAAGCTGATTATGTCAAGACTGCTATGGATATTTTGGAAAAAGCAAAGGCAAACAATGTAAATATCTATCTACCGGAAGATTCCACTATCTCAAATAAATTTTCGAATAATGGTGAAGTTAAGGTAGTTAAGAGTACAGAAATTCCTGATGAATGGATGGGACTGGATATAGGTCCAAAAGCAATAATGCAATATTGTGATATTATTAGCAAGTCCAAAAGCATTATGTGGAATGGTCCTCTCGGAGTATTTGAATTAGAAAAATTTTCTAAGGGAACATTTCAAGTAGCAAAGGAGATAGCAAAAGCTACTAGCCAAGGAGCATTTTCCTTAATCGGTGGAGGTGATTCTGTATCTGCTATCAATAAATCAGGACTTGCAGATCAGGTAAGCTTTATTTCTACAGGTGGAGGTGCTATGCTTAAATATTTTGAAAATAAAACTTTACCCTGTATTGAAGCAATATTGGGTGATGATTAAGAAGATAGTGCACTGCGACAAAAATAACTTCAACTGCTACCTCATGATACACCTGACATGATTCTGGAGATTCCCGCAAAGTAGCGCAGAGGTTGCGCAAAGGTATGCGAAGGGGGAATTTGCCATATGTCTTAACGGAATCCTGATAAGCGAGTGTCTCTGACCTCGCTTTCATACTTCATCATAATAGCTCTACTCCTTTGCTGATGCACAAGTTCCTTCACTTTCAAGTAAGATTTACTCACTTAATTTTTGATAAATCAAAACCGTTGAGTCATATTCTTCCCCTTGCTTTTAGTTCGAAGTATTTGTTGATTACATTTACTGTAAGGTCTTGAGGTTTTGTCAATATCGTATGAATACCTCGTTGTTGAAGTTCTTTGACTATTAATTTTTTGTCGTAAAAGAATTTTTTCCCAATGGTTTGATGATATATATCTTGGATATTACCGGCTCTGCTGGTAGTCAATTGTTCTAATTCTGTATTTTCAAAAATCACAATTACAATCGGATGTTTTTTTGACAAAGATTTTATATATCTCAATTGCCTTTTCAAAGATGATTTATGTTCAAAATTTGTATAGATAATCAATAAAGATCGATGAGGTATTTTATGTTTGATATATGAGTTAAGAAAGCCGAAATCCGAATCTTTAAAATCTGTATCAATATTGTAAAGAGCTTCATTGATTTTGAGCATTTGGGTTTTTAGCTTGCTTGCTGGTAAGAAATTATTAACTTTTTTTCCAAAATCCAGTATTCCTGCTTTGTCGTTTTTAAGTATTGCGATATTAGAAAAAGCCAAAGCTGAATTTATAGCATAATCCAAAAGTTTTAGCCCTTCAAATGGCATTTTCATAACTCTTCCGGTATCAATAATGGAATAAATTGGTTGTGATTTTTCATCTTGGTACTGATTGACCATTAATTTTGCATGTTTTGCCGTTGCTTTCCAATTGATTGACCTTATATCATCTCCTGCGACATATTTTTTTATTTGTTCAAACTCCATCGTATGACCAATACGTCTGATTCTTTTTACTCCATATTCAGTAAGTTTATCATTTAATACCAGAAAACTGTATTTCTTCATTTGAATATATGAGGGGTATGTTTTTATCATTGTATTTTCTTCGTAAAAGCTATACCTTCTTGTAATTATCCTGAAAGGAGAAGATGTGAAAATATGTAATTTGCCAAAATGGTATTCTCCTCTGTCCACGGGTCTTAATGAATAATGAAATTTGTATTCCTGAAATGGCTTTATGTTTAAGGAATAATCAAAGTCTCTTTTTTGAAATTGTACAGGCAACTCTTCAATTATATTGCAATTTACCGGAAAATTGTATTTGTTTTTTATTGTAACAAAGATATCGTTTTTGTCAGAGTTGGAAAATTTTAGAGGAGTATCCCTTTCAGCATCTATCCCATTCTTTTTTGAAAACAATATATACAAATCAAATAATAATACTACAATCAGAATCACTACTAATATCCATGCAATTGGAAAAAGGACTTCGAACCAATAAGATAATAGAAACAGCACTAATATAATGCTAATCCCGAGTATCAAATTTTTATGGATATAAAGATTCTTCATTTTACGGTATTATCTTGGTACTTCTATGGATTTTACAATCATTTCTATTATTTTTTCGGTAGTGACACCTTCCATCTCTCTTTCCGGAGTTACGATAAGCCTATGCCTCAAAATCGGATAAAGAACCAATTTTATATCCTCGGGAATAACGAAGTCACGACCGTTTATTGCTGCATTTGCTTTAGAAGCGATTAATATGGATACGCTCGCTCGTGGGGATGCACCTAGATATAAATGTGGGTGATTTCTTGTGTTTATAACAATATCAGATATGTATTTCATTATTTTATCCTCAACAGTCACATTGCGTATCGTCTTTTTGTATTCTGAAATTTGTTTCTCAGATATTACCGGATTAATAAAAGGAAGAGCTTTTTTGCCTTTCCTCTCTTGGTGAAGCTTTATTATTTCCAATTCCTCTTCAGGGGTAGGGTAGTTTACCTTGATTTTGAAAAGGAATCTATCCAACTGTGCTTCAGGTAATGCATAAGTACCTTCGTGTTCAATAGGGTTTTGAGTACTTAAAACCATAAAAAGTTCTTCCATCGGATAGGTTTTGCCGTCGATGGTAACTTGTCTTTCTTCCATTACTTCAAACAATGCTGCTTGGGTTTTTGCGGGAGATCTATTTATTTCATCAATCAAAATCATATTGGAAAAAACTGGGCCTGCTTTAAATTCAAAATTGCTTGTTTTTAGATTCAAAATGGATGTTCCAAGTATATCACTCGGCATAAGATCAGGCGTAAATTGGATTCTGCTAAAATCCGTATCAATAGATTTAGCAAGCAATCTCGCTGTTAAGGTTTTTGCTATTCCCGGTACACCTTCGATTAATACATGTCCATCTGATAAGAGGGCCAGTATCATAAAATGTATAAAATCATCTTGACCAATGATAACTTTATGCAATTCCTCTTTGATTTTATTTACGGATTCTTGCAATTCGCTGAGTGCAATTCTACTTTCAAAATTTAGATTGTTTTCTTCCATTTTATTAGCTGTTTTTATAAGATTCTATTATTTTTTCCAGATCTACCAATTCCTCTTTCGTAATAGTGGACTTTGCCTTTAATCTGTCAAATATCTTAAATGTTTTAGTTATTTCTTCCTCTGTTTTGTTGGTTTTTGCCGCCAAATCACTTATGAATTTGCTGTCGATGTTTTGTGTATCCAACAGATACTTTGTCCTAATGTTTTCATTAAAAAAAATGATCATCAGATCTGCGATTTTTTTATGATCTGATGTTGCCAAATACATATTTGCAATCGTTCGGGAAAATTCCAAACTCTTATTCTTCTCGGGCTTGACTATGGGTATGATTTTTTGTTTGCGTTTTCCTCTAAAAATAATAAATATCAGAGTTCCGAATATCAAAAAATAATATGCCCACTTTAAAGATTTATTATTGAAAACAAAGTGCATAGGTGAACTGATTCGCTCTCTTCCTTCTTTGTAATAAGCATCCCAAAATATAGCTTTAGGACTTCCAAGATATGTCAATAATCCTGCTGTGTACTCGCTATTGATTGAATCCAAAACAAAATTGTTCGTAAATGCCTCCGGAAATGTGTGTAAATAGAAATAGCCGTCACCGTATTTTAGTTTTATAAAGTTTATTCCCTCTTTGGTGGTGTCCGATTTGCTTTTTACTTCGATAATGCCTAGTACAGTAGAATTTACAGTATCTATTTTTTGAAAAATCATCGGCATAAAGGGTCTGTTGAAACTGTACTCTTTGTCACCAAAACTTTTGTTGGTTAACTTTAAATGTTTTGACGTGTTGAAACCGGCAAAAAGCATATTTGCTGTGCGAAAGCCAAGAGAATCCAGATTGAAATCGTGAGAGGAAATAAAAATGCTGTTTCCTCTTTCCACAAAATCTTTCATTTGCTCCAATTCTTCTTTACCTATGTTAATGCTTTTGTTTATTAATATATAAGTACCGTTTTTATCACTTGATTTCAAAAAGGAATATGGGGAAATATTGATTGCTTTTATTATTGCTTCGGGGAAAAAAGAGCTGAATTCATTAAATGTGATGTAAGTACCGTATGGGATCTTGTGTTTTCTCAAGTAACTTTGTTTCCAAATCACCTTTTTCACACTTTTATTTTTAGAAAAAATCAAAAATAGCAAAAAGAAAAACACAATCCATAACAATATTTTTACACCCCTACTCATATTATTTAGTTAGCTTATTGAAGAATGAATTAAACTCCTTAGACATTTCATTGAATTCAATATGATTCAAAGGATATTTACCGTACCAAATATAATCATACCACAGGGTAAATCTTTTGAACTTACTGTGCTGTTCCTTTTGTTTTATCTCATTTAAGTAATCAAAATTTGTTTTTTGAGACTCCCATTTTATTATACCATTATTTTCAAGTTTTTTGAGAAGTTTGAGAAAGTAGTATCTTAATGCAAGTCTGTAATCCTCTATTTCAATAGCCTCTTTTATAAGGTTGTCTATATTTTTTTTACGAATAATATCTTCATCCTCGTCATAATTAACCTCTGCATCAGCATCATTACCACCAAAATATTTGATAAGATTTGCCCTAAAAAGAAAGCGTATAACAAAAAATAACAAAGCTGCTAAGCCGATATATGGTATTATCTCATTAAATTTACTCAAGTAACTTACTGCTTTTTCATGTCCGAAAATCCACTTAAAAATACGCAGAAAAATATCATAAAGCCATTGTTTTATTTTCGTCCAAAATGTATTTTTAATAACTTTTTCTTTGTAGTCAAATGCTTTGTCAGATTTGTAATCCTGTAAATGATTTTGATCAAAAGTCATTGGTATGATTTCAGATGAGTCGTATTTAATTGCCAATGTGTCGGCTTTTGCCGATAGAGAGACCGGCAAGATAGCAAGAAGTATAAAAAATAATATGTAAACTCTATTCTTCAAAATTCTCTCCTATTTTATCAATCTCACTAAAAATATTGCTATGGCTTCTTTTTTCAATAATATTGAAATACATCATTGCATAAACAATCACAAGGTAAATATATAAAAACAACACTATAATCAGAGAAACGATATGTAGAAAAAACAAAAAAGGATCATTAAATCTGTTTGGACTAACCATATACGAACCGGATTCAATAAATAGCTTTTTGAAAGTAGAGTAAAAATACTCTATCAATGTTATGGACAGGCTGAATAATAATGTTATCAATGTCATCAAGAATAAAGTATAGAATATGTTCCACCAATTGCCCTTTATGAATTTAAAGGAATAATTAATAGATTCAAAAGGAGATTTATCTTCATAAACAAGAATCACAGGTGTAAGCAAAAAGACTATATGCAAATAAATACCCGGTATCAAAAAGAAAAAACTTGCGATTACTGTTGCCAAAACTACTACAAAATTTAATATTAATAAAGAACTAAATGCTTTAAATACATTCTTGGTATAGGAGCTTTTATCGTAAACAATTCCATAGATATAATACTTGATGTATGTCAAAACACATGCTTGAGTAATAGTGATAAATAACAATATTATAAACTGTTGCAAAAGATAGGCAAAGAAGAAAGCAAAAAAATCTTGACCTGTAATCATAAAATTAGCGGTA
Source organism: Saprospiraceae bacterium (assembly GCA_027011385.1). Classification (GTDB taxonomy): domain Bacteria; phylum Bacteroidota; class Bacteroidia; order Chitinophagales; family Saprospiraceae; genus JADJGA01. The sequence goes on from JALVAD010000294.1 coordinate 7,596, forward strand.
TATCTACCTGATATTTGATATATAACGACCAGCAATAGAAAGAAGGGCAGTATTTTTATTATGTTTTTACTGAGTATATCTTTGTAATTTGATTTGTAGAATGCAAATGCACTACTCAATATTTCATTTGAGTTTCTTTCTTTTTGGAAAACAAGTTTAGTATTATCCTCCATGACTTAATACTTTTTTATGTAAGTGAATAGGATAAATGATATAATAAAATACGATGGCGGTCAATGATAATAAGATAATCAAAACAGCTAAATAATCAGACATTTCGGTATGACGTGTAACAAATCCTTCCAAAAATCCTGCGATGATAAAAAACGGTATTGTGCTTATTAAAATTTTTACCCCATCTTTTCCTGCGCGTTTCAGCGATTCCAAACGGGAATAGGTACCGGGGAATAACAAGCCTGCACCTAAAACAAGACCTGCTGCACCTGCTATGATGATAACAGATATTTCAATAGTACCATGAATCCAAATCGTTCTAAAAGATTCCCATAAGAGATCATGCTCTTTAAAGAATCCTAAAAATGAGCCAAGCATTACTCCATTTTGCATAAGAATATATAGTGTACCGATAAGAAAAATAATTCCAAATGCGAAAGCCCGAAAAGCTACCATGATATTGTTTAGAGTTATCCCCAGAAACATTTCTGTTGGATTCGCCGATTTGTATACAGCCATAGGATCTCCGCTCTCAATATTTTCCAAAGTCATATTTACATAATTATCACCTAAAATAACACGTACGAAGTTATAATCTTGAGTTATTGAGTACCAACCAATAATTGTAAACAATAAAAAAACAGAAAAGGAAATGAGCAAGTATTTTTGGTATTTATAAAACATCAAAGGAAAATCATGCTTATAAAAATTGATGAGCTTATTAGAGCTTTCTTGTTTGTTGCGGTAAATTTTTCTATGAGCTTTGTTTGCCAGACTATTCAGATAAGGGATAATGTCTGACTTGGGATAAAAAGTTCGCGCATAACTCAAATCTTCCAATATTTCAATATATAAGTCGGCTAATAATTCGGAATCTATGTCAGATTTTTTATCCAACAGCATTTTGAATTTAGCCCAGGTTTTTTCCTTCTGTTTTATAAATGAAGGTAATTTCATCAAAGTAATATTTGTTTTAATGATTAAATGCGAGCAAATATACTAATGAAATCTAAGCGATTGAAATTATTATGTGTAAATATTTCACAAAATCTCATATGTAAAATTATAAAAAATAAAGTTTATATTATTATATTTACTTTTTTTATAGTTTCTTGCGTTAAAATTTAAATCTATAGTTTTGATGGGGAATTTTCAAATTGAAACAACTCAGAATATT
>JALVAD010000295.1 GCA_027011385.1 Saprospiraceae bacterium
GTTCCAGGATTTGGATCACTATCTTTATCTAAGTTTGCTCCTTGACTTTTATCTGTTGGTGTTAGACCATCTGGGGTTTCAAACTCAACTATGTATGTTCCGGGATGCAAACTATCAAATAGGTAATAGCCTTGTTCATCTGTAGTGGTTGTTTCCAAAACATTTCCATTCTCATCTAGCAATTTTACTACAACTCCTGATATTTGATCTTCTTCAGGATCTTGTACTCCATCAGAGTCTGTATCTAGCCAAACATAATCTCCTAACGAAGAATACCTCAATATCCCTGCATCCCATGTTGGATCATCTTCTCCAGGAATTAGAGTCGTTTGAGTAGCAATTCCATTTTCATCAACATCACTATCTAGGTTATCATTTCCTTGATTTTGCTTAGCCCATTCAGAGTTTTCAGGTAAGTCCTCAAATTTAACCAAATAATTCCCAGGAATTAGATTAACGAATTCATAATGACCATTCATGTCTGTCTGCATCCTCAATATTTCTTCACCATTTTCATCAGTTAAAATAGCAGTAATGTTTTCAACTCCCTCCTCTCCAGCATCTTGTATTCCATTATCATTATCATCATACCAAACATAATTACCTATACTTGCTACTTCTGTTGCCCATGGATCCTCATCATCTTCATCTGTAATGCCATCTCCGTCTCCGTCTGTTCCGTCATCACTTACGTTATCATCTTCCGGTGTCAGTGGCGTGCCTCCTATATCATTATCTGGATCATCATCAGGTGTACTATCAATATCTTCAAATGTTTCATTGTTTTCGTCTTTTGCACTTACTATTTCTGCCTTATTAATATATCCTCCAACCTCAGGAGTATATTGAAACTGCAATTTTATGATGACCGTTGTACTCATACCCGGTAAAAGGGGTGTATTAATTGTAGTTTTAGGCTCATCAGTTAAAGCTTGCGTCCAATCATTATTTAAATGAGGCAAATAGATAAATCCACTTGGCACATAGTCGACAACTTTTATATCATGAGCTATTTCGTTGCCCTGATTGTATATCGTAAATGTAAAATCAACTATTTGATCATATTGATACGGAGCAACGGCATCCGTAGTCTTTGTCAATGCCAAATCCAATACATGTATTCCCGCTGGATCATGATCATCTTCATCCGCTCCATCAGGTATGAAATGTCCATCAATATTATCATCATCCGAATCCTCAGGTTTAACTGCTCGCTCGTGAGCTGCATCGCTATTTGGATTACTGTCAGCATCCCAGGTATCGGCAACTGTTCCTTGACTATCATTCATTCCCGTTATCTCTGCATAATTATCCCACAATAATTCTCCTCCGTTTGTCTGTTCCAATTTCAATACAATCTGAACTTTAGCGCTATCTCCTGACACTAGTGGTCCTGCAATGGTCGTGGTAACTGTTGGTGCTGCTCCATTCCAAATCGCATTTACTCCTCCATCAAAGCTATAACCTACAGGTATATAATCACTCACTTCTATATCTGTCATCGTCTCATTACCCTGATTAAATACCGTAATCTCAAATGTAATATCATCGTAATAATGATATGGCTCAGGTGTTATTACCGTTTTTCTTAAGGCCAAATCATATATTTTCACTCTTGCAGGGTCTGCATCATCCTCATCTGTAATTCCATCTCCATTTCCATCTTTACCATCATCACCTACTTCATTATCCTCGTCTGTATCAGGTGTACCTCCTACATCGTTATATTTATTACTATCATTATCACTATCTATATCCTTTCCGGTCATATCATTACCCTGTGTATCATCCACTTTGCTTATCTCAGCTCTATTTGTCCATCCTTCTTCCATTTCCTCTGTAGGTTGCAAAATTAATATCAGTGTAACATCTGTATTCGCTCCCGGAACTAAATCCGAAACAATAGTTGTCAATGCTGTACCGGGTCCACCATATATCCATCCAGGATTTAAGTTTGTTACAAATTCAAAACCTTCAGGTACATAATCTGTAACCTCTATATTATTCGCCCCTATATTTCCTTGGTTATATACCGTAATCTTAAATGTCACTTGATCTCCATATCTATATGGCCCTGCGCTTGTTTCTACTTTCTTCAATGCCAAGTCAAATACAGGTATTCCTGCCGGATCATGATCATCCTCATCTGTCCCATCGGGTATATAATGTCCATCTATATTGTCATCATCAGAATCGCCAGGTTTAACATCTCTTTCATAGCCCGCATCACTCCCAAGTGTACTATCGGCATCCCAACTATCTGCTATCGTGCCATTTGAATCTTTTGCTCCGGTTATCTCTGCATAGTTATCCCAATTAACCTCTCCTCCATCTGTTTGTACCAACTTCAATACAATCTGTACTTTGGTACTGTCTCCTGCTCCCAATGGACCGGCTATTGTTGTAGTTACTGTTGGTGCAGATCCATTCCAGATCGCGTTTGCTGCCCCATCAAAAGTATATCCTGATGGAATATAATCTGAAATCTCTATGTCTGTCATCGCTTCATTACCCTGATTGAATACTGTAATCTCAAATGTAAGATTATCA
>JALVAD010000296.1 GCA_027011385.1 Saprospiraceae bacterium
CTTTTTTTACTGCTTCTGCCGGTAGGTTTTGTGTTGCCATTTTGGGATCATCTCCGAAAAATTCTTTTCCGTCAACTGTGACTTTTTCTACTTTTTTGCCTTGAGCTTTTATATCTCCTTTTTCATCAACTTCTATCCCGGGCATCTTTTTCAACAAATCTTCGACTGTCGTATTTTTTCCGGGATCAAAAGCCAAAGCATCATATATCAAGGTGTCATTTACAAATTGAACTGGGATTCTTTCTCCTTTTATTTCTACTGTTTTAAGATCATATGCTATTTTATGAAGAGCTATTTTGCCTTTATCGATTGTTTTGGTTATTCCTGTTAGATCTATTGGTACTTCAAACTTCTCATAAGAGGTAAAGCTAGCTTGAAAAATATACTTTCCTTTAGATATTGATTTTATTATAAAATTGCCTTTATCATCTGCTGAAGTGAAATATGTCAGCATCGAATCTTTTGCAGTTAACAATACCACTGTTGCACCGACCAAAGGTTCTCCTATAGAATCAACCACAGTTCCTTTTACTTTGTAAGGTTGTGAAAACATAGAGACCGATAAGGACATCATTATTATAATGAATAAGAATTGTGTTTTTTTCATGTTTCTAAGGTTAATCTTCTTTATAAAAATCAAATAAACCACCTCTATTTTTTAATTTTTCTTCCACTATTTTATCATATTCTTCTTGGCTAACTTTCTTTCCCTTTTCAGGTGCTTTGATTTCGTCGATATGTTTGAATTCAATATCTTTAAGACTGTAAATCGTTTTGCCTTCATCTACTACGAGCAATACAATCAATCCAGGCAAATCACCGTATTTTTCAGCGCCAAAACCTACCGGAATTTGCGGTGTGAACCACGCTTGAATGGTCTTAGAGGTATCTCTAAATGCTGCTAATTGACAAAAATAGTCGCCTATTTTTTTCACCTCTGATGTTTTGTGCCATTTTAAGGGTTTCAAATCTGATTGTATCAAAAACGTTTTTCCCAAGAAGTCTTTTTTCTCTTTGACATTTTTGGCAGCTCTATCAATATAAAGTTTATTATCAGGTTCGACAAATCTAAAAGAAAAACCATTGTTTTGTGAGACATCATTCTCTTTGTGAATAACTTCCCAAATCGATATACTATCCTTGAATGTGAGTTTTCTCAAGGTTTTTTGTTCATCCGGAAAATCAAAATTCATTCCCGGTCTTCCTTTAATATTCAATTTTCTTGTTATCTCATATGTTGCTACTCCTTCTGTTTTTTGCGAAAAAGATAGTAATGAATTAGTTAGAAAAATGAGTATAAGTAACTGTTTCATCTGTTTGATTTTTTTAATTATTTGTATTTATTAATATCACAGGCTTATCGTAATCGTTTTTGGTAAATACAAGGAATAAATTTGCAGTTGTATCTTCATTAAAATTTATAACATCCAATTTGTCATTGTCTATATCTAACAAATTGTTTAGGGTATCTAACTCAGGAAATTTATCACTTTTTGTATCGGTTAAAGCGCAGATTTTTATTACATCTTCTCCTGTTTCACTAAATGTTTTTATCATGTTTAACATATTTCTTTGGGGCAAAAGGTTTTCCGGATCGATGAATTTACCGTTTTTCAAAATTTCAAAATGCAAATGTATCCCCATTGATTTTCCACTATTGCCAATGATTCCTATAACTTGATTTTGTTCAACGGATTGACCTTTGCTAACCGTACTTTTTAAAAGATGCTTGTATATACTCTCATATCCATTGGAATGTGAAATAATAACAAAATTGCCATCGTCTTTATTATAGCCGGTTGATATGACTTTTCCGGCAGCGGAGGCTATCACCTCAAGGTCTTTTCCCGGTATGTAGTCAATACCGGTATGAAATTTTTTGACTTTAAAGACAGGGTGTACCCTTTCACCAAATACCGAAGAAATCTTTTTATAGTTTTTTACCGGATGCACAAATGATACACTATCAATCTGGTACTTATCAAAAACATATACTTCTTCGGTATTGAAAGCGTAAAGAAACAGACTCAAAATAGGAATAAGAAATATATACTTTAATTTTTTTACTGATGTTGATGGATTTGAATTAATCATAGCGATACGTTTTTTTATTGGTGAAGAAAAGAAATTGTTTACTAGTTGAAGCCGGAATTGCGGCACAATGGTTCTCAATAATAGAAATTCATAATTTGATGAGTTTTCTGTTTGTACGACACTTGAATCTGCAATATATTCTAGATTCTGATCGATTATCTTTTTGTATAAATATGAAAACGGATTAAACCATAGAGCAATACATAAGATATTTCCAAGAATAATATCAATCGTATGCCATTGTTTTACATGTGTCGTCTCGTGCTGTAAGATATCTTGTAGTTCAACCTTAGTGTAATTGGAGGGATTGATTATTATATTTTTGAAAAAAGAAAAGGGAGCGATATCCTCACCGGTTTCGATAAGATTGTATCCATCTACTAATGTTTTGGAGCTATTTAATAAAGTTTTTAGTACAGTTTTTAAAGAAAAAATAAACCTTATTAGCATAATAA
>JALVAD010000297.1 GCA_027011385.1 Saprospiraceae bacterium
GACTATATAACCATAGTTGGTATTGTTCAAATTTGATATGTTTTCTTTCAGCTATAAAATGGTAAACTTGCAAGTTTTAAAGTGTATATTTCATACCTACGTTTAGGTTTAAAATTCTATATTTTTCATTAATATTTAATTCTTTATCGGAATAGTTTATTTTCTTAGACAATAAACCTGATTTAATATAAAGCCAAAACCCATTTTTTAGCCTAAAATCGACATTAAGCGATGATCTCCAAGCAATATTAAATCTACTATCATATGGATTATTTTTTGTATTGGTATAACTAATCGGTTTGTACTTACTGTCTATGTACATTCCATTTGAATAAGTGTATAAATTGAATATTGCCCCTGCTTCAATAGAAATATTATAATTTCCTCTTTGAACTATATCATATCCAATACTTACTGGCATATCCAATAGATAATGGTAATTGTAAGCCGTAATTCTATATTGATTGTCTTTAGTAATAACCAAAGCAGCAGATCTATTTTCAATAATAACTTCTTCCTCTTTTATACTTCGCAATTGTGTAGTTAATCTGGAAAAACAAAAACCGCTATTAATAAAAAGCCTATTACTAAGATAATAATCTACTCCTACATTGATTCCCAAAGCTGGTTTTGATGCAGATATACTATCTAAATATCCTGAATAATCATTAGCAGTACCATTGTGTGAATTAAACACTTGATTAATATTCCCCAAACTAATGCCAATATCCAATATGATTTTCTTTCTTGAAAAATCTAAATTATTAACTGACTTTTTAACCAAAATTCTTTTATGTTGCTTAAGTAATAATCTAGGAACAATAATATATTTAAAAAATAAATATTTTCTTTTATATAAATTATTAACTTTCCCACTGGAGGTTATTATGGAATTACTGCTGCTTTCAGCAATAAATACAGATTTATCTTTTGAGGACAATTCTGTATTAATCGTTTTCGAATTTAATGCCATAGGAGACTTCTTTCGCTTGTTTCCTTCTGTCTTTATGTTACTATTAATATCTGAACTTGCATTGATTATTTTCTTTATATTTTTCTTGATTTTTATAGCATTATTATCTTCATTTATTATAGGTTTAATAATATTTTTGTTGTCGATATCATCTTTTGTAAGTATGCTTTTTTGATTATTGATTTTACCTTGTGTAACTGTAGTTCTTTGAATATTGGTAGAGGGATTCTTTTGTGCAATGGATTTCGAGTTATTTTTATCAGAGAGCGTGTATAACAAGCCACCGGTTATCAATAATAATACTATTGAAAACAGTAAAAAATATAAACCTATTTTTTTCTTCTTTTTATTTTTAGGAACGTATTGGGATAATGATTGCCACATCTCATCAACATCCACTTGATGCTCCAAAGATTGCATTTTGTTTATCATTATTTTTTCCCTTTTATTTAACTTCATTATATCACTTTTATAATTTTCAAGAATATAAAATAACTACTATCGAATTTTATATTTTATATTTTCTGTTTCTCTCATTCTATTCAAATAAATAATTTGCAATTTTTTTCTTGCTCTTGTTAATTTCGACCTCGAAGTACTTTCCTGTATATCTAGCAATTTAGCTATTTCAACGTGACTATATCCTTCAATTAGTGCCAAGTTGAATATTATCCTGTAATGCTCAGGTAGAGATTGAATCATATTCAAAATATCCTGTTCATTCAATTCTACTTCAATCTCAGCTTCATAATTCCATTCTTCTTCAAGTCCTGTATTTTCAAGAAATGCAAAACCATTTCTTTTTTTTCTCAAGGCGACTAAAGAAGTATTTATTGCTATTTTTCTCAACCATCCTGAAAAATTCCCGGTTGTTTTATAGTTTTCAATATTTTGAAAGACTTTGATAAAAGTTTCTTGAACTGCATCCTTGGCTTCAAACTCATTTTGTAAATACCTGACACATATTCCCATAAGTATTGGTGCATACTGCTCAACCAATGCCTTAAATCCCCTTTGGTCTCCCTGTTTACAATACTGTATTATTTCTTTCTCTTTCAATGTAATAGTTATTACTGCTTTAGATTGTTATCTTACTTATCTAAAGTTTCTTTGTATTAAAAATTCTGCTTCAACTTCTTTGTATTCAGCTTTAAAAGGATAATATGTTTTCATCCAAAATATTCCTTTGAAATTTCCTTTTATCCAATCACCTTTGTCTTCTCCAAAGTACTCTATTTTGAAATTCTTAAATCCACAACCTTCGGTACTATTATTGCAGTTTAAATCATAATGAACATTATCAATTATCAAGTTATTAATATCAATATTCAATTCCTCATCATCGTAGTCCCTTTCTTCCTGTCCGGAAAAATAGATTTCTATTTTTGTATCAAGTTGGGGATTATCAATATCTGATATTTCAAGTTTAGTTCTTCCATTTTCAATAATCGCTACCGGTGGTGCAAGTAATTTCTCTTTATTATCAATTTTTATTTTAAAATAACCATCTTTTTTAAACTGACTACAGGTATAGGATTCATTAAAATTAATTTCGCTTTTGATCTTATAAAAAGATTGCCGCGGTCCGATATCCAACCAAGTTTCATTAGCACTTTGAAGATGAATCGATTTGTCAGAAAAAGATATAACATCTAAGTTTACTTCAGAATCAGTCAAAAATAAACATTTATAAGTACTATCTTGCCATAATTGGAAGAAACTATTTTTTATCAATTCATCATTACAATTCCTTATTTCCCCTGTCAACTTCACTATAGAGATGTTTGTTAAATCGTATACAGGAAGTTTAATATCATCAGTTTCATCAAGTTCAAATTCCGACAAGAAAGTATTACTATTTTGTATTGCAAATTTGTACTTATATTTTTTATTCATAGGCAAATGAGCGAACCATTTACCGGAATTAGACGTATATACCCTCTGAATAAATCTATCATCATTATCAAAAATATCAACTGTTTGGTTTCTCAATGGTGTATTGCTTCCGGATATTTGCCCTTCTACCAAATTGTATATATATTGTTTACCGTAACAGTAAAATCCTGATTTACCTAGTTCAAATTCAATACTATTAGGATTCTTTATACTCGTTTGTTCAAGCCATTTGGACTTACTATTGTCATATCGCCAAACAGTACATTTTTCACAATCAGAGATGTCGGTATTGATGATTACTTTGGAACTGTCCTCTTTTATTCTGAGTTTATTATTATCTATGTCTCGAATACCGATAAAAAATGCAGAATACATATCAATCCAAACATCTTCATTTTTACTATTTAATGCTAAATGATTACCGGGTAAGGCTTCTGCTTGTATCGGGTTGTTCAAATCAGGAGAAAATGTTTCTATAGATACTTCCCCTGTGTATTCTTGATCTCTATCCATATAAGCATTCCCTCTTAACGCTATTGAAATATCAGTATTAAGATTAATTTCTATATTTTTGCTTGAATTATTTGTTGTTTTATACGGTTTTGTGAAAATAGTATGGCTAAAATAGCACACATCCTTGTCTAATGGATTTATAGAAAATTGGTATTTATGAATATCCTTTTTTATTTGGAGGATAGTTCCATTTTTATTTGCATCAATAACTCCAAAATGATAAAACCCATTGTAAAATGAAAGATACTTTTGATCCATAAACGTACAGGTATAATCCGAAATCATATTGCCAAATTCATCGTGTACTATACCAATAACATCGCCTGATACATCAATTGGCAAGTGTTTTTTTGAAACCGTTGTTGTATTGATTTTCACAATATCATCTTTATAACAAGACATTAAAGTCATCACTAAAAGGATATAGATAGGTATGTATTTTTTAATGTTCATTTTTATATAATTTAAGATGCCGTTTATTATTGAATGCTTTGAAATCGGATATCGCTGCAATGAAGACAATAAATAGTTTTTTTTTGTCTTTGTTGTGATGTTGAGACGCCAAGAGGTGAGGACACCTTTGGCTTGGATTATTGTAATTATGCGTTAAGAAGGAGAGGGCTAGGTTGAGGTTAATCCTCTTACTTTCCACTATAAATTCTAGCTTGTTTAATATAGATTTTACGGTTTTTGACTTGGGAGTCAACCTTGAGTTCCAGATCCATCGCAAAGTCATTGTAACTACAATCACAATTGTTTTGCAAATCGTAATAATAGTGTCTTTTTATCGCTGTACAATAGTCTGCTAATTCATATATTTCATCATTAGTTAGAACGGTTTTTCCTTGTAATTCGTCAATATTGGAATGCGAGAGGTATTCAATAGTATAGTCTTTGTTGTCCAAGCTGATAGTGTAAACTATTATTTGATCGTGTAAAATTCCAGGTTCAGGATACACAATACTATATTCTTTGTATTGCACATTAAAAATGTATCCGTGATTTACATTGTAGATATTTTTTGTAATTATTACACCATTTGCATCCTCGTCTGGAAATGAGCGATGCACCAAAATTCCCATTGCGGTTGAATTGTGGTCAATTTTATAGTATTCTCTTTCGTCAAAAGCTCTCAGATTCCACAGACTTGCCCATACTTTTTTGATAGCTCTTTCGATGGTTTTTTTGGAATGACCTTTTTTTGCAGAATAAGAATCATACAATCCCGCTCCACTAAAATTCTCCAAATCTTCGGCATTTGTCGAAGATCTGAATCTAAACGAAGGAAATTCACTAAAGTTTTTAATCCTGTTTTTCACCATTGCAATCAACACAATATCCAATGGAGCATCCTTTATCATATCCCTTATTTTCTTCAATTCATTTTTGCGATATTCCAGATCAGTTTTTATCTTTTCATCTTTTAGTAGATTATTTATTACCGTATCGATACCATATTTCTCTATATGCTGTTGGTAATAATAAAATGGAATCGCGAAATAGTTTTCAGGGACAGGGATACTTCCCATATTCAAAAGTTCTGCAAAATTAGAAGCCTTTCCGCCAATAGTTTTTACTGAAGCTACGCTTTGAGTAGAAAGATCGATTAATCCCGATGTTTGAGTGTCTTTTTCGAGAAAAATCGGCGTATGAGGTTCTTTTTTCTCCCAAAATTTTGCCGCTTCATTTATACCGGCTTTTCTGATTGTAAAAGAGTCACTTTCTACTTTTAGATAAATCAATTCACCGATTAAACCTTGCAATTTAGGATTATCCCAACCATCTTTTAAAGCCATATTTGGAGTTTTTCTATTATGGCTAAGGATATTGATATGGCTTAGTGCTGTTTGAAATTCAGTAGTGATAATACCTGACACAACTGACAAATCATTTGGCACATCATTAAGCAATACAATATCGTGTTTTCCAAGGTAGGTATTAGATAGATTCTTAACATCAACTTTTTTCAAAAAACCGTATCCGTCACTTAAATTGAGTGCTTGATAATTTTGACCGAAAAATATTTCTTCAGAGCTTATCTTAGGTATATCCAAGCAATCTTCCCATTTGAGATTATTGGGATAAAAATAGAGCTTGTCTTTAAAAAAGGAGGTTTCCAAAAGCTTATCATAAGTTTTGGCTATTCCATCACAGTCCACTTGATCATAAGAGCCAAATTCAAATACATATTTATCAATATTTTTATAATAATTAATGGTGACAAGATTCAGATATTTATTAGGGCTTGCGCCGTATTGTGTGTGGTAAAAATCATTGGGAGTTCCCTTGAAATTCAAAAATATTTTTGCAAAATCATAATGGCTTGAGTATATTTTGGAGTTGACATAATACATTTTTTCTTGGTTCAATTCGTATAGAGCTTTGATTGAAAATACTTCTCCATAATTGGATATTGGTGGGCTGCTTTGAATCATTACAAATGCCTCAGGTCTTATCAATTCATTAAAATAATCCAAAGTGTCATATTTTTTCTTCAGAAGATTGACATTTTTTATTCTGCCAGTATCTTTTAAAGATATTTTTCTGTCAAAATAATCTTCTTTGGAAAATATAAGGCAACTATCAGATTGGTATATTGCTTCAGTAGTATTCTTTTTTCTTACATGTGAAATATTTTTCCCATCTGAGAACAAGAAAAATATCAGCTTTCTTCGTTGGGAAGTTATAGCCAAGATATAATCCCCAATGGGAAATGACGGTATCTTGATACTTCCTTTATTCCCAAGATTCTCATGCAATAATGTTTTTCCGGAAATAGAATAAATTGAAATCATGGCATCTTTATCCAGATCAAAATAACAAGTATTATCAATAACAAAAAAATGTAAATTGGAAGTATCCTTTTGATAGGATATTAGATTAATATTATAATATCCATTGTTGCCTGAAATTGTAGTTATGCCCGAATTAGTACCTTGAATATGGGTATTTACTAAAGCTTTTCTGCTACCAATGTCTTGTACTATCCCGGCATAACTATTCTGCCCTTTTGCAGATTGTAACAAAAGAAAAGCGAATAGTATGATAAAATACCTATGCATAATAGCAGCTTATATGTTATTTAGTGTCTGCAAGAAAACACATCAAATTTGAAATTGATTCTTTTTGTCATTTTTTGACTTTTTTACAAGTGATTGATACAAGGGTATCAAATCATTGCAAAAAAAATCAAAACCTGAACATAAATTATCAGAATTTCAAAAATTGTCTGTTTTCGTGCAGCCACTAATTAGAACGAAAAAAATTAAAATTTGTGATTTTGCAAATTGATATTTTTTTATTAACTTGCGTGCTGAATATATCAAAAATATCTTATTTTAATTCTAGGTTTATTTATTAGACGCCCCTTTCAGGTCTTTGAGTTGCATTGGTTTGAAGGGTAGGTAGTATAATAAATAATGAAGAATCAAGATAGGATATTATTTATTAATTACAAACAAAAACAATTATTATGAAGCTAAAATTTACTATCCCTATGATGGTTTTGTTATTGGGATTCGCTCTGCAAATGATTGGGCAACGTGCTATTAAAGGTACGGTTACTTCATCTGATGGAGACCCATTGATAGGAGCAAGTATTATGGTCAAAGGCACTTCAACCGGTGTCATTTCCGACCTTGACGGAAAATATGAAATCAAAGCGAAAGACGGGGACTATTTGGTTTTTTCGTATATTGGTTTCAACAAACAAGAAGTTAAAGTTGACGGACAAAGCATGATTGATGTCGTGATGAACGAAGGAGTGTCACTTAACGAAGTAGTAGTTACTGCGTTGGGAATTCCTAGAGAGAAAAAGTCTTTGGGATATGCAGTAAGTGAAGTGTCAGCGGATGAATTAACAGAATCGGGTCAGACTAATATTGTATCTGCATTGCAGGGTAAAGTTGCGGGAGTACAAATACAAACATCTTCTGGTGCACCGGGTGCAGGTGCTAGTATTTTGATAAGAGGAATTACTTCGCTAGATCCAAATAGGAGTAATAGACCACTTTATATTGTTGATGGCATTGAGATTAGTGATAATACTAACGTTTTGCCAATTGGACCAAGTGCAGGATCAAATGCAGTAAGTTCAAGGACACAAGCTGCTGCCAGTAATAGAGCTATTGATATCAATCCTGAAGATATAGAATCTTTAAGTATTCTAAAAGGAGCACAAGCAACAGCTCTTTATGGAATTAGAGCCGCAAATGGAGTTATAGTTATCACAACCAAGAAAGGAGTAAAAGGTACACCTAAAATCAATGTGCATTATGGTCAAGGATGGGAAAATGTAAATAAAACTCCAAAAATACAAACTAAGTTTATTGATGGACATCGTAATACTTCTTTACAGAGATCATTTAAATGGGATATGTGGGGTGCAATAGTTAATGACAATGAAGATAATCCTATTAGGGATATTTACAAAGAGTTTTTTAGAACTGGTCATATAAAAAATTATGGGGCAAGTGTATCTTCAGGTAATGATATGTTTACTTATAGGATTTCTGCTGACAAATATAATCATGATGGAGTAATACCAAATACCTATTGGGATAAAACCAACTTTACATTTAGTGGGGGGTCTCAATTAACTAAAAAACTAAATGTTTCAGCAAACTTAATGTATGCAAATACCGGAGGTAATAGACCTCATGTAGGTGATAAATCAATTTTGAGTGATTTGAGCTATATGGCTACTGTTGTTGATCCAACTTCGTATCCGGAGCCATATGTGTTTAATAAAAACTTTGCTGTTGGAATTATAGATCATCCTTTATTTTTAGCTAGGCATAATACATACATAGATGATGTTCACAGATACATATCCGGATTAACAGTGAAATATGATTTTTCTGACAGAATAAAGTTACAATATACAATCGGGCTGGATAATTCTAGCGATGCAAGAACAAGAATTGTTCACCCTCAGACCGATGAAGGATCAAAAGTTCATGGATTTTTAGTTGAACAAAACTTGAATGAATCGCAGCTAACATCTAATTTAATGATGTTATGGAATTATGATATTAATGATAGAATAAAGCTAAATGGTTTAGTTGGACAAGATATACACACATCAAAAACAAAATGGGTTTCTACCAGAGGTGAGGGATTTGTATTGGATAACTTTTACAATTTGTATAATACAACTAATTTATTTGTTGGCAATAGTATAGTCAACAAAAGGAATTTGGGAGTGTATGGACAGGTGACAATGAGTTATAACAATTATTTTTATTTGACTGCAACAGGCAGAAATGACTGGTCCTCTACATTGCCATCAAAGAATAATTCATATTTTTTTCCATCAATAAGTGCCTCTTTGTTATTATCTGATATGATAGATATGCCTAGTTTTGTTTCTTTAGCTAAACTAAGGGGATCATATTCTATTGTAGGTAAAGATGCCAGCCCGTACAAAATCGGTAGATACTTCCAAAGAGCATCTAATTTTCCATTTGGAGATGTAGTTGGATTTTCTCAATCTACTCTCATTGGTGATGTCAATCTTAAACCTGAATTTACAAAATCAACAGAATTTGGTGCTGAAATAAATCTATTTAACAACAGGTTTGGATTGGATTTCTCTTATTATAATAATAACCTTGAAGACATGATTTTGTCTGTACCTATTAGTAATGCAACAGGTGCTTCACGATATGTAACAAATGCAGGTTCTATTAATTCAAATGGTATTGAAGTTGCGGTTTTTGCAAACCCAATAAAATATCATGATTTTAGTTGGGAAACTTCAATAACGTGGTCAAAGAATGAAGGTAAAGTTACTGATATAGCTGAAGGAATTGGCGATATTGAATTATTTTCAAGTAGAGGTATAACCAATAAATATGTCAAAGGTGGAAATATAGGGGATATATATGGGTATGCTTATAAGAGAAATAAAAATGGAGACTTGATAATTGATAAAAATGGATATCCTGGTGTCGTGTGGGATTCCCTAAAATTAGTTGGTAATGCTTTGCCGGATTGGACAGCAGGATGGAATAACCAATTTCAGTATAAAGAATTTTCCTTTTCCTTTTTATGGGAATGGAAAAATGGAGGTGATGTATTTGACTTAGGAAGAAGAAACAGTTTGAGAAATGGTCAAATAATTGAAACAGAAAGAAGGCATGAACAAGTAGTTTTCAAGGGAGTAAATGAAGTTATTGATGGAGACGGAAATGTGACATATAAAGAAAATGATGTCCCCGTAGAACTTACCGGACCTTATTTTTACAGGTCTTCAACCAGATATAATTATGCTTCAGAAGTACTTCTTGAAGATGGATCTTGGTTTAGGCTGAGGAACATAAGTTTGTCATATACCTTACCAAGTTCTTTATTCGGTTCAAAGTATATAAAAGGAGCAACGGTATCATTTATTGCTAATAATGTATATTTAAATACTCCGTTCTTGGGGTATGATCCGGAAATTAATTATTTTGGTAGTGATAGTAATATTTATGGCTATACAGGATTAAGAAATCCGGCTACTAAAAGTTATTTCTTAAAGTTAAATCTAAATTTCTAAAATGAATAAAATAATTAAAATGAAATACATAAAAAATCTATCATTGGTTTTTTTGGCATTTGGATTTTTATTGTTGTCATCTTGTAACGATTTTCTTGATGTTAATGATAATCCGACTAAAGTTCGAGATGCCAATTTAAAAGTTTTATTACCAAATGTAATAGAAAAAACCTCCGCAGCCCATTATAAAGCTATGTTGACTGCAAATAGAATAACACACCAACTTGATCATGTTTCTGGTTATTATGGAAATAAAATAACAATGGGTGGTAATTGGATTACTTCATATCTTTCAGCTCTTAATAATTTGAAAATTATTGTTGAGAAATCTGAAGACAAAGACCATTATTCCCCACATTACAAGGGTATCGCAAGAATAATTCAAGCAATTCATATCGGTATGATTACTGATTTTTGGGAAAATGCTCCATACTCTGATGCATTAAAAGGATCTGAAAATACAACCCCGACTTATGACTCTCAAGAGAAATTGTATTCGACACTATTTGAGTATCTTGATGAAGCAATTCCTTTGTTGGAAGCTGACGAATCGTTCTATTCACCGGGGAAAGACGACCTGATTTATAGTGGAGATCTTTCAAAATGGGTTAAATTAGCTCATTCTTTAAAAGCTAGATACTTATTGCATTTGTCAAACAAATCTAACGTCGATTGGAACAAGATTGTAAATGAAGCACAACAAGGATTATCCTCCAATGCTGATAATTTTCAGTTGTTTTATAATGATGTTTCTTTAAACCCAATTTATGATAAAATTGCTTTGTCGAATCAAACAGGAAATTTAACCGTTACATTTGGAAAGATGTATGTCGATATGTTAAATGGTACATCTTATGATTTTGATCCAAGAATAGAAAAGATTGTCGATAAAGATACTTTTCCTAATTATGAGGGTTTAGCTACTTACGATTTAAATGCCCCAAAACACACTTGTGAAATATCAACAAAAACTTGGTATGCTCAGCCATCAGCTCCAATTATTATGATGAGTTATTCCGAATCTAAGTTTATAGAAGCAGAGGCATTATTAAAATCAGGGGGTACAGCTTATGACGCATATGAAGCCGGTATAATTGCTAATATGGAAATGTTAGGGCTTAGTTCTACAAAAATAGATGCGTATATCTCTGCATTAAATGGCAGTGTTGATTTGGAGCATATAATGAAAGAAAAATATATTGCCTTAATATTTAATCATGAGACTTGGAATGATATGCGTCGTTTGGATTTCAATCCGGATATTTTTAAAGGATTCGTAAGAGTTACGGAAATTGACGGGAAACCTCTGGAAAGAACGGGGCCTGCTCAAAGAGCACTTTATCCGGACACTGAGTTTAGCAGAAATAATGCAAACGCTAAATCAAACTTTAAGTCTATTGACGAAAAAATGTGGAAAGACAAAAATTAATTGTTAATTTTAAAAAATACAAAAATGAAAAATATATATTTTATACTAATATTTGGCATAACTCTAATTATGTCTTCTTGCTATAAAGAAGAGACATGGGTAGATAAAAATGTCAAAGAGGGAGGAAAATTTTTCCCGAAAATTGCCAGTTTTAAAAAAATCACAACAGGAAATGACTTCTATTTCGGGGATGAAATAGTTTTTGAAATGAATTTTTGGAGTCAAGATAAAATTGCAGCGGAATATATTCTTGAAAATGAAGAAGAATATGATCGTATTCCATATCAGAGCGCTTATTCTTATGAAACTCACATGGATAGTGTTTTGCTTACATACAAAGCTCATGAGATAAATGCAAAAAGCATAACTATAAAAGGAAAAGTGAAAAATGAAAATGAGCTTGAAAAAATAAGCTCTTCATCGTATGAACTTACTACTTGTCCTAAAGACTTAAAAACCGTGTATTCATCTACAGGAACTATTTCTTACGAGGTATATATAAATATAGATACTTTGGTTTCAGATACCTTATCCATAGACACTACATTTAGCGATGTCAATATAGTATTAACCAAATTAGGTGATAATAAATATAATATTGATGATTTGACGCTTGGCTTTGCTAAAATTCAAGGAGGTGGTAGTTTAAAAGGAGTTGATCTTTATAGAGATATTTGTCATTTTTCCGGTGATACTACTTTCAACGATTCATCTGCCGATGATACAATTTTCTACAAATATTCTATGACCGGAATTGTAAGACCTGATAAAGTTGTATCAATTGATTGGCACATAGATATTACAAGTTCTTCGGGGAATATATCGGGAACTATGGATGGTAAAAGTGATTTAAAATAATCAATGGCTAAAATAAAAAACCGGTTACGAGAGAGCCGGTTTTTTTTTATCTTTATATATTTTGTATTGTCTAAAAGTCTTTAAATAACTATGTTCAGCTTCAACCCCGATAATCTCCTTACCGAATGCAAATTCACGACCTCAAGAAGTAGTGGTGCAGGTGGTCAACACGTCAATAAAGTTGAAACAAGAGTAACAATAAGCTTTGATGTAAAAGAATCCAATAGCCTAACAGAAGAGCAGAAAATATTAATTCTCGAAAAGCTTAAGACAGACAAAAACGGAGTGATAAGCCTTAGCAGTCAGAAATACAAATCTCAATTGAAAAACAAAGAAGATGTCATGAAAAAATTGATTGACTTAATCAAAAAAGCACTTACTGTACAAAAAAAACGAAAAAAAACCAAAGTGTCTCCTGAAGCTAAACTCAAAAGGCTAAAAGATAAAAAAATCCAATCCGAACTTAAAAAAAATAGGGCAAAACCCCGCAACCATATAGAATAAGAATAATGATAAAAATTGATCTTAGCCAACACAAAGATTTTGTTAGGAAGTTGAAAAAAGAGAATAAAAATTTCTTTTCAAAACTGCTGAAAAAAACTCCCAAAACAATACACAATACCATAAATAACTTGCATTATGAAGTCTTTGAAGAAATAGATTGTTTGGCTTGTGCGAACTGTTGCAAAACTACTCCTCCAATTATAACGGATAGAGATATCAATCGTTTAGCAAAACACTTAAAAATGAAACAAGGCGATTTTGTTCAAAAATATATCATTATTGATTCTGATGGAGATTATATTTTCAAAACCACTCCATGCGTATTTTTGGATGAAGAAAATTATTGCAAAATTTATGAAGTAAGACCAAAAGCCTGCCGGGAGTATCCACATACAGATGCTAATAAAATCTCACTAAAACTAATGGAGAAAAATATAGCTGTATGTCCCGCTGTTTTTGAAATAACAGAACGACTAAAAATGAACAATTAAATTAACCTTAACCCGGATTATTCACGGCTTTCGTAGTGAGTATTTA
Source organism: Saprospiraceae bacterium (assembly GCA_027011385.1). GTDB lineage: Bacteria > Bacteroidota > Bacteroidia > Chitinophagales > Saprospiraceae > JADJGA01. The sequence continues at coordinate 13,252 of JALVAD010000297.1, forward strand.
ATATGATAAAGTATGTAATTTGCAATATCATCTTACAATTTACATACTTTATTTGTATCTTTGCTTCAAAAACTATGGTAAAAAGGATTATAGAAAAAGATATTATACAAAGTATAGGAGAATATCCTGTTACAGCTATCGTTGGAGCCAGACAAGTAGGTAAAACCACATTGGCAAAAAAAATTATAAAAAATTTTGAAAATGGTATTTATTTAGATTTGGAAAGAAATAGTCACAGAGTTTTATTACAAACTGATCCTGAGAAATATTTCCTTATTAACAATAATAAACTAATATGTATTGATGAAATTCAATTATTGCCTGATATATTTCCACTGTTAAGAAGTTTAGTTGATATTGAAGAATATAAAACAAGGTTTTTAATTCTTGGCTCTGCTTCACCGGAATTATTAAGGCAAAGTTCTGAATCTTTGGCCGGTAGAATAATATATTTCACATTAACACCATTTTTATTACCTGAAATAAATACATTTTCAACTATTCAGAAATATCATTTAAAAGGAGGATTTCCAAGAAGCTATTTGTCTAAATCCGAAAAATCAGCTTTCTTATGGCTTGATAGTTTTATCAATACTTTTTTGGAAAGAGACTTAAATTCATTTGGTTTTAATTTGCCTGCGGATTTGATGAGAAGACTTTGGAGAATGTTAGCTCATAACAATGGACAACTATTGAATAGTTCAAGATTGGGAAATTCGATAGGATTATCCCATACAACTATAAGAAGATATATTGATATCCTTAGATATACATATATGATCAGGATATTAGAACCATACTATACAAATATTAAAAAAAGAATTGTTAAAACGCCAAAAATTTATATTATTGATACAGGTATTTTACATTCTTTATTGAAAATATCAACTTTTGATGATCTGTTTAATCATCCTGTATATGGCAGTTCCTTTGAATCATTGGTTATCGAAAATGTTATTGCTAGTTTTAATGAATACGATCCATATTTTTATCGAAATTCAAATGGAAATGAAATTGATCTTTTATTGGTTAAAGGGCAAAATATTATTGCAATAGAAATAAAAGCTTCAACTTCTCCAAAAATCAATAAGGGTTTTTATATTGCTTGTGATGATATAAAAGCTACTCAAGCATTTGTAATAGCTGATATTGAAATGACTTATCCGTTAAAAAATAATGTTATGGTTTACAATTTAAAAGAATTTCTAAAATTGCCTCTTTAATAACCCGAATTTCGAGACTTTGTTTAAGTAAAATCAAATAGCTAACTTTGAATCGTAGAAGCAAAAGCTTAAAAAATACCGTAGATTAAGAGCCGTCACAACTCCCTTCCCTTGCTAAGGGAAGGGTCGGGGATGGGTTCTTACATCCGAATTATCAACTACTTAACAGTCTAGTCAGATGGAATTATTCAAAGGTATATAGTGCGTACATTATTTACCTTCAAAAAATGACCTTACCGCATTGATAATTACCCCTTGTATCTCATCTGTCATTTCCGTATGTATTGGCAATGAGATTACCTCCTTGCACAACAAATCAGTTGAAGGCAAGAAATCAATAGCTCCTGCCAGATGTTTAAATGCTTCTTGCTCATAAAGAGGTACCGGATAATAAATATTATTAGGTATCTTTTTGGAATTTAGATATGCATTCAACTCATCTCTTTTACCATTGGAAATACGCATAGTATATTGATGGAAAACATGGGTAGAAGTATCTGTTCTTACCGGAGTCTGAATAGCATCAACATCTGCAAAGGCTTTATCATAATTATCGGCAACTTTCCTGCGTGCTTCTGCATAATCATCGAGATATTTCAATTTGATATCCAATATTGCAGCTTGGATTGAGTCCAATCTGGAATTCACTCCTATTTTATCGTGATAATACCTTTTTTCCATTCCGTGATTTGCTATTATCCTCATTTCTTTAGCCAAATTATCATTATTGGTAAATATCGCTCCTGCATCACCATAAGCACCGAGGTTCTTAGCAGGAAAAAATGATGTAGTTCCAATATCTCCTATCGTACCGGCTTTGGCAACAGTTCCGTCACTAAATGTATAATCTGCTCCAATTGCCTGTGCATTGTCTTCAATAACAAAAATATTGTGTTTCTTAGCGACTTTCATAATACTTTCCATATCCGCTGTCTGACCATAGAGATGTACAGGGACAACAGCTTTTGTATTTGGTGTAATCGCTTTTTCTACTATCTCACCCGTCAAATTATATGTATCTGCATCAACATCTACCATAATAGGTGTTAATCCCAATAATGCAATAACTTCGGCTGTAGCCACAAAAGTAAATGCAGGTACTATAACTTCATCACCCCTTTCTAAGCCCAAGGCCATTAAGGCAATTTGAAGAGCATCCGTACCATTTGCAACCGGAATAGCGTGCTTTACATCAAGGTATCTCTCAAGATGATTTTGCAAATCCTTTACTTTTGGTCCATTGATATATGCTGATGATTCCAAAACCTCGATAACAGCTTTGTCTATCTCATTTTTTATTTTTTTATATTGACCCTTGAGATCAACCATTTGAATATTCATATTAGTATTTTTTTTATAAAATTAAGCTCCTCAAACTTATTGGCTTTTATTCACCATTAAACGTTTGTAGAACAAAATAAATATAGAGTACTCTGATTTTTTTCTAATTTCAAATCAATTCAAATAATACTTACAGTCTCCAGTAATCAATACTATCATCCTTTGGATAGTCATATATTCCTTTTATATCAAAAAGAACAGGAGAGCCATTCATTAAAGATTTGAAATAATCAAAATTCAGAGTTTTGTAATTCTGATGTCCGACTCCAACCAATACTGCATCGTAGTTATCGCCTGCTTTGTCTTTCAAATCCAATCCATATTCCTTTTTAAAATCCTTAGCAGAAGCAAATGGATCCACTATATCAACTTCAACAGAATAATCCATCAATTCTTTGATTAAATCTGTAACTTTTGTATTTCGTATATCTGCCACATCTTCCTTAAATGTTACGCCCATCACCAAAACCTTGGTCTCTTGAGGATTCTTACCTTTTTGTATCAGTGACTGAACCAGCTTTTTCGCGACATAAGCAGGCATACCATCATTAATTCTCCTACCGCTCAAAATAACTTGTGGATCATATCCCAACTGTTTAGCTTTATAAACAAGGTAGTAAGGATCAACACCGATACAATGACCTCCTACAAGACCCGGTGTGAATTTGATGAAATTCCATTTTGTTCCTGCGGCTTCGATAACCTCAGAAGTATCAATTCCCATTCTATCAAAAATTATAGACAATTCGTTCATCAAGGAAATATTCAAGTCTCGTTGTGTATTCTCTATTATCTTTGCCGCTTCTGCTACTTTGATAGATGCGGCTTCATATATTCCGGCTGTAATTATTTCTCCGTATATCTTTGATATCTCCTTCAATGATTCTTCATCACATCCTGAAACAATTTTCAATATTTTATCTATTGTGCGCAATTTATCTCCCGGATTTATCCTCTCAGGGGAATAGCCGACTTTGAAATCTTCACAAAACTTTAGCCCTGACAATTCTTCAATGATAGGCACACAATCCTCCTCGGTAGCTCCCGGATAAACCGTGGATTCAAATACGACATAATCACCTTTACTTATTACTTTACCTACTGTCTCCGATGCTCCAAGCAACGGTTTTAGATTGGGTACAGCGTACTCATCTACCGGTGTAGGTACAGCTACGACATAAAAAGAAGCTTCTTTGATGTCCTCAATATCAGCAGTAAATACAATATCTTTATTTTCAAATGCTGAAGATTCCAATTCTTCTGATGGGTCAACTCCATTTTTCATCATTTCAACTCTGGGTTCACTTATATCGAATCCAATTACACTAAACACCTTTGCAAATTCCAACGCTAGCGGTAATCCGACATATCCCAGTCCAATAACAGCGATTTTCTTTTCTTTATTTTTTATCTCATTATACATCATAAATGATTTTTTATTCAGACAATGCGTCCCTAATTATTTTTCTGATTATTATAAAAATACTTCCTAATATTAGTCCCAAGACTACTCCTAATAATATTGATTTTACAAGCGTACTTTTTTCTCCTGTTATTGGTAATACAGGTCTGTCAATAGCTTGAACAAAAGGAGTCTTGTTCCTAAGAGTAAAATCTGCGATTTCAAGATTTTTTAACACTTCCCCATATAGGATTGATAGCTTTTTTACCTCTTGTTGCAGCCTTATTTTTCTCAGGTTTGCAGATTTTGACCAAAGCCCTTGTGCCTTATCTTCAAAAGCAGCCAAAGCGGCTTGTTTTCCGGATAATTCGTTTCTTATGGAGTCTGTTTTTGCTTTGAGAATATCGTATGTTGCTTTTTGCTTCTCAATGGTCTTATCAATATAAAACTCACTCAATTCATCAAAAATATCATTTGCTAGAGCAATTGAGAGTTCTGGGTCTTTGGTGTTTAGTGAAATTTCCATAATCCCTGATTCTTCATTGAATTTGTTTGACATCATTCCACCTCCACCATTTGGACTTCCCACCAATGCCTCAAATACATCCTTGAACGCTGCTTTGGAATCTAAGTCAAAAGAATCAATTTGATTTGTTTTGAACCTAAAATCAGTCAAGGGATTGGGTTTAGCAAAAGGCTTTTTATACCATACTACGCTAGCCCATTGCCCCATAGTATCAAGATGATTGATTACGTGATTTGCCAATAAATCCTCCTTTTCATTAATCGTTTCTTTTCTAAAGATAGCATTTCCGACAATACGTCTTGATTTGCTGAGAGTCATCAATTTTTCCTTGCTGTATTTTCCCTTTCCTATCCCTATTTGCCCGAGAATGCCACCCAATCCTCCAAGGCTTCCTTCGCTTTTATTGAGCATGAAATTCAAAGTAGCCGTATATGTTGGTCTTTCCACTATTGATTTATAAGAGAAGAACAATACAAAAGGAATAATAAAAAACAAAAATGCTCTCTTGTTATTAAATAATTCATTCTTAAATTCTCTGAACTTAAGAATGAGATCTTTTAAAGATATATCATCGTTTTTGTATATGTCTTGTCCTGAATTCATCTATTATTCAACTATTAAAAATAAAACGGAACGTAAAAGTACTATAATTTATAAACACACACAATTAATTTAATAATCAATTGATTTATTATCAATATTTGCCCTAAATCCAATACTAAAATACAACTCTTCAAAATCAGAATCACTGATTTCAAATGTTTCCTTGCGATATGCTGCATTAAAATCTAAAAAATAATTGTGGTAAAACATATATGAGGAATTAATCGAATACTGTAAGATTCTCCTTTCATTAATATCCCCTATATGAAAACCGAACTCTCTGAAATTACCGTTCTCATCTATTGGCCTTTTATCATTGGAGAGCAGTATATTCCCGCCATAACTGTATTTATCTATATCTTCACCTTTTACCGCAAACAATGCTTTAGCTTGAATTGTAAGTCTATCAACCGGAGAATACCTTATCTCAGCTATAAACTCTTTAAAATTGGCTCCCAAGGGATGCGCCAATGATTGGTTATAATGACTATACGAAATGGTGCTGTCCCGATGCGAATAAGTATATGGTCTTACGATATTGGCTTCAGTTTGTAAATCCAAATGGTCAATACCCAAAATGTCTATATATTTTATACCCATTTGAAACCCGTATTTATTTGCCCAATAGCTTGTACTTTTCTTAATATTGGAAAAATTAAACTCATCAAGTAATAGTTGTCCATATAGAGAAAAGCCCTTGACAATATTATAATTCCAATTCAATCCCACTAAAACATTGTCTCCACTGCCTATAAATTGCTCTACAGTCCTGTATAAAATAATAGGATTCAAATACTGCAACTCAAATTGATTCGTGCCGTCCTTCTCCCTACTAAAAATAACACTTTCAAAAAGACTTATCTCTAAATTCTTACCGGGCTTAAAGCTCAAATAGTGAGCAGCCATATATTTTTTAGGTAAAATAATATCAAAAGTGATTTTTTCCCTGCTTGTAGCAGTTAATTCCGTAAAGATATTCCGGTAGTGAAATTTCCAGACTCTGGTATCGAATTTCAAGTAAAAATAATTGGTAGCATAGTCAGAAAGTAATAAAGAGCGAATCCCATTACCTATAAAAAATCTACCGTGCCCCATCTGCATTTTTAGATGTTTGGTAATATCAAAGCCTATATAAGCTTGTGCATTCAAAAAATCATAACCATTCACTCCCTTTAACACACTACTTTCATATTTTTTATAATATGCTTCACCGGGAATAGCCAATGTGTTTTGTATTTTGAGGTTGACATGGGTCAAAAAGCTTTGTTGCGTTTCATATAAAGAAGTATAGAAATAAATCTTTTCATCCAATAACCCCGATATTTTAAATCCTCTGGTATTAATGAAGTTATAATTTTTTGATTTTAGATCTTTGCCAAACTGAAAATTGATAACAGGATCTACTTTTATAAAAAAATCTTTATGGTGACCTGCGTAAAGCGAAAAACTGTTTTTGTATAAATATTTCAATATTCCTTTGCGGGCTATTCCTAATTTTTCAATTAATTCATTGTATTTATCAGAACTGTAAGTATATTTTATCCAGTCAATATTATCAGCCAGAATATAATCTATATCTAAAATATCTCTATCTGACAAGCTTCTATTTGATTCTAAAATATCAATAGATGTTCGCATGACATCTTTAATTGAGTATGGTCTGATAGAGTTATGGAGTTTTGTGTCAGGTCGATATTTTACGAGTAATCTCTCAAATGCTTTGTTTAACTTTTTGTTTTCCCCAGTCATGATAGATTGAGAAAATCCTAAATTGAAAGCCAAGCCTACAATACAAAACAGTAATAAATTTCTTATCATAAAATCCGGTTTATCAACTTGTCCACTACCTCTTAAGTCATCGTCCCATATTAAAATTCTTCAGCATGTATTTGACCCGGATCCCTCCTCTTATGATCTTTAAATCCATCTTTATACAGGGTCTCTTTCATCGAGTTTATCATATTGGGATTTCCGCAAAGAAATACATGTGTATTATCAGCTTTAGGTTCAAACCCAATTTTTTCAATAAACTTGGGATCATCCCATATCTTTTCGATAAAACGAGTATCGCCTGACCAACCCGCAGGTTCTTTATCGGGCTCTGTTATAGTTGGGTAATATGTAAATTTAGGAAACATATTACTCAATAACTTCAATTCTGAAAAATATCCTAGATCCCAACTATTTGCTGCACCTTGTATTATCACAATACGACCTTTTCTGTGCAAAGCATCGGTACGAAGCATACTCATATATGGAGCTACACCTGTCCCTGTTGCAATAAGTACAACATTTTGGTTCTCATCTACTTGATCCAAAGTAAACATGCCGGTTGGTTTTTGACTCATATAAATCCTATCTCCAATTTCCAAGTTGAAAATTCTCGGAGTCAATGAACCTGAACGCACTATTGAAATATAAAACTCTACATACTCATCAGTTGAAGAAGACGCAATAGAATATGCTCTTCGTATCATTTTATCAGGATCTTGCTCTTGAAATTCTTCAGTAGCATCTGAGCTTCTGGGAGCAGAACCGGGCAATCCTAGTACAACAAATTGACCAGCTTTGAATTCAGGTAAATTCCACTCATCAGGTTTCACTCTTATTATTCTCATCGATGCTGAAACCTTGATTATATTTGTAACTAAACTATTAAGTTCTATTTTCGCCATATATGTTTAAAATTTGCTTGTTTATATAAAGTCAACAAAGATACAACGCATTTGTTTTTTATTGCTTATAAAGTTAAAATTATTTTTGCTATTGGTAAGTTATTCAAATAAACTCTCTTGATGAATTACAATGTCATTTTATTTTTCATTCAACAATTTCCAATGAATTGCAACTTCAGTAGGAGTAAATCCATATGATGGTGTTGGAATCAATATTTGTTTATTATTTTTTCTTTTCATTTTTCCATTGCCAATAAAAATAAGGAAAAATAGGTATTGGCAACGATTGTTTTGCATCAATATCTGAAAAATATCCGTTTATTGCAACAAGTTCAATCCTTAGATTTCTTAGGATTCCAAATTGGTTTTTGTAAAAGGGGGCTATTCTAAATCCATAGTTAAATTGTCTTTTTCTTGGGATATTTTCGAGATAAGTTAAGGTTGATCCATAAGTATAACCTATATGATAACTAATCCATTTAGATGGTCTGTAATCTATACCAACTGAAAAATTGGGATTCCAACTATTTGTAAATGATTTAGTTTGAAAATTCAACGAGTCATTATTTTGCATAATCAATTCTCCAATGTAATCAACTCCCACAGATAAGTTAATATCCCATTTATCTTTTATCCGATATCCAATAGTTGGTTTGAAATGAAAGTAAGATCCGTTTTCCCAAACAGTTAGTGTAGGAGTTTTAAATCGTTGAAGTGTATCCCAAAAATGAACAAACATGGCTTCAACTCCTATTGTTGGGACAAAGTCTTTTTGTTCATTAAATCTATATCTAAAATTTAAGCTTGGAATTGGTTTTTTTAGCTCAGAAAATGCACCAAATATCCAAGGTAATAAATCAATTTGTGCTGTAAGTTTATCAGTAATCCCAATAAATGCCCAACTTGGGAATGGTAATGTTTGTATTGATTGAGCATATATCCACTCACCTTTTTTTAGAGTGTAGGGTGTTATAATATCAATAGGGTGAAGGTAAATATCATCTTTTATTGAATTTGTTTTGCGAGTTGTATCTGTTTGTCCTAATAGAAATAATGGACATAAGATTGACAATATAAGATTTAATTTCTTCATTTTTTTATTGTCTGGCAATCATTTTATTCCTTAATTCTATTTAATATAGGTGAAAGATTCAGTTTATCATTCATCTCTTTTTGCAATTCCAAAAGCTCCTCTAAAAGTTGGATTACCCTTTCTTTATTTTCGGGTAAATCAGCGATATTGTTCATCTCTAAAGGATCTTTTTTAAGGTCAAATAGAAATATTTTTTTGGCTTTTGGAAAAACCATCAATTTGAAATTATCTTTTCTGATTATTCTTTGATGTTTTTTAAATCCTCCATAAATAGCATCATAATGACTTTCCTTTTTATTGTTTTTTAGAATATCTAGGAAAGAATTAAAAAATACATATTCCGGTTTAGGTATATTAGCCATTTCTAAAACAGTAGGCATCACATCTTGATAATATATATCTTGTTCCAACACTTTACCTTTAGGTATATTTTTTCCTGTAATGATTAAAGGAACACGAATTGTATGGTCATAAAGATTTGATTTTGCAATTAAACCGTGTTGTCCCATTGCCATTCCATGATCGGAACTAAAAATGATATATGTATTATCCTTAATCTTGGATTTTTCAATTTTATCTAAAATCAATCCCAATTGAGTATCAAGATATGTAATGGTAGCATAATATTCTTGAATGTGCTTTTTTATAGCATATTCAGTTCTGGGAAAAGGCGCTAAACACTCTCCTCTTTGCGACCTACCGCTACCCATTTCTTCATTGTATGGATGTTCGGGCAAAAAGTTTTTTGGAACAGAAATATTATCCAATGGATACATATCTATATATTCTTTAGGTGCTTGATGAGGGTCGTGTGGAGCACTAAAAGCGAGATACATAAAGAAAGGATTTTCTTTTTTCTCAACTTTTTCTATGAATTCAATGGCATCATCTTTTAATACCTCAGACCAATGCTTGCCGCCTTCCCAAAAGCCCCCCATTTTTTTATCATAGGGCAACCAGCTGGTATCATTTTTACTTAAAGGTCTACCATATCCAACCGGTAAATATTTATTACGCTCCGGTGAATCCAGTTTTTTTAATTTAGCGAAATAAGGGCGCATTTTTTTCATCCTCCAAGTATCTTTTGGCATACCCGGTCGTTCGTGTACTACGTCATCAAACACATTTTCTACGGGTGTTTTTACGTGCCATTTCCCTGTAAAATAGGTGTCATAGCCTGCTCTATTCATAATATTTCCCCAAGATTGGGCAATGGCTACAGAATCTTTAGCTTTTAATTTTTTATTGTTTTTTTGAGTATCCCAAACACTCAAACCACTATTGAGCATTGAGCGTGAAGGATTACAAATGGCAGAGGTCCAGCCTCCCATGTTATAAGCATGGGAAAAAGTAATTCCATTTTTTGCTAATCGATCCATATTTGGAGTGATAATCTCCTTATTACCTTGTGATGCAACAGTAGTATAAGTCTGGTCATCCGTAATTATAAAGATAAAATTAGGTTTTGATTCACTCTGGCAAAACAGATTAAACGTATTTAATAAAAGGATAGCTAAAAACAAATTTCTCATATTATTTCATCCAATATAATGCATCCCAAATTTCAGTACCTTCATTTTTCAATTTTTCTCCATTGGTACTTCTTCCATTTTTGATGGTTTTAGTGATCTCATTCAGCAAATCCTTTTCAATTTTGTAATAATCACTTTGTCCATATAGATTATTATTTTCACTGATGTCATCCTGCAAGTTATACAACTTTCGTTTTTTATAGATAGGTGAAAGTATTAGTTTGAAATTTCCTTTTCTGACAGCAAACCGTCCCCCGAAATCTGAATACACAGAAGATTTTCTACCATAGCCTTCACCTCCGGTAATCAAATCCCAAATACTATAACTATCTACTCCTTGATTCTTTTTTTGAGTTTCACCTACAATTGATGCACAAGTGGCATACAAATCATTTAATGAGATAGATGTATTATTTATTGTTTTTGGTTTAATAATCTTTTTCCATTGTATAATAAAAGGTACTCTATGCCCTCCTTCGTACAGAGAACCTTTTCTACCTTTTAATTCTCTACTGGGCTTATGAGCATACTTATCTTCATATTCTAAAGGAAATGAGATTTTAGAAGCACCATTGTCCGCCGTGAAAATTATGATCGTATTTTCCTCAATTCCTTTTTTTTCTAATGCCCGGATAATTTGCCCGACACTCCAATCCAGTTCTTGGATAAAATCACCATAAGCTCCAGCCTTGCTTTTCCCAAAAAATTCATTTCTAGGCAGAACAGGAGTATGTGGAGCAGTAAGAGCTACATATAAAAAGTATGGTTTTTTGTTATCTTGCTTCAAAATGTAATCAATAGAATGTTCTGTTAATTTAAGTAATGTCTCACTTGCATCAAAATTAGAGGAAATCACTCCTGAGCGTTGCATTTTTTGCTTTTTATCAAAATCTTTTTTCCAATCAGGATTTGATTTGTCGGGTCCTTTTCTTTTAAAATTTTCTAGCGGTATTTCAGTAACTTTATTATTTTCCGAAAAAACATACGGAGGAAAATCTAAAGAGGCGTTAATACCATAAAAATAATCGAAACCTCTATTTATTGGACCTTTTGAAAAAGGCTTTGTGAAATCTATATGTTTTTCTACTTCCTTTGTAAATTTATATTCCGGTAATTTAGCATCTCTAGGTATAGAATCTTCATTATTTATAACCCAATTCCAACCCAAATGCCATTTTCCAATCATAGCTGTATTGTATCCATTACGTTGTAATAATGCAGGAGCTGTATCAATATTATCCTGCAGGATAGTTTTAGAATATCCATCAACCACTCCTTTTTTAAGTTTCGTTCGCCATGCATAGCGTCCGGTAATTATTCCGTATCGAGTAGGAGTACAAACTGATGAGGCGGTATGAGCATCAGTAAAATTCATTCCATTGTCCAGCAATTTGTCAATATTTGGAGTTTTTATTTTTGAATCGGGGTTTAATCCAGAAATATCTCCAATCCCCATATCATCAGCTAGAATATAAATGATGTTGGGCTTATTTTGGGCATAGCTAACAAAACTTAAACAAGTAACAATAAAAGTGAATAATATTTTTTTCAGACTTCTCATACTAAGGTTTTACTAGATTTATTTTTGGTTTATAATAATCTGTACTTAATAATTTCCAATCATCAGTTCTAAAAGAACTAACGGGGATATTGTAAGAATTATATAAATTTGGTTTAAGAACAACATTTTCCCAAGCATATCGTACTGCGACTGGTTTTTTAATATTGTCACTCCATATTTCAATTTGATTTTTACTAATTATTTTGGCTTTGGCTGTTACAAATTGTTTAGAATTATCGGCAATCTTAAAATTGTGTACAAACTCATTTGTTTTTTCAATTTTATCTCCGTTTAAATCAGCTAATCTGCCTGTAAAAAAACCATTCCCTACATTTTTAAAACTTATAATAATTTTGAAACCTTTAATTTCTATTTTTTCATAGGTTGGAATTATATTAACCGGCGTTGAATTATAAAAATAGTTCATTACAAATCTAGTAGATCTTGTACCGGCTAAATATTTATTCTTAGGATGAATTCTAGCTTTATTGTTGGGGGAATCCATCAAATCTAAAATTGGAACATAGTAAATACCTTTGTTTTTATTTGCAATTACATGTTGAGCATTTCCCAGCTCTGCAACTTTTGGTCTAGTATCATTTAGTTTACCATATGAAGGCAGTCCTATCTGAATAAATGGCAATGATAGATCGTTAAATTTACTTTTCCAATATGAAATCATACGAGGTAATAAAGTTTGATATTGCTCACCTCTTGGAACATTTGCTTCTCCTTGTCTCCATAATATCCCTCTTATAGCAAAAGGAAATATAGGATATAGCATAGCATTATAAGCACCGGAGGGGTAAGTTCTACTTTTTGTTATATGAAGTATATTTTCTTTAGTCGGTACTTCTCCATTTCCTTTTCTCTTATATTTTTTGATTTCTTTTTCCAAGAATTGTTTATACCCTCCTGTATCCCAATTGTCAGCTAAATCAGTCCAATAAGAATATGTTTTCACAAAAGGTTCTTTTTCCAACACTTCTCCAGGTAACCAACAACTTACACTTGTACTTCCTAAGCTTGAGTTGATAATACCGATTGGAACGTTGGTTTCTGACTGAAGTTTAAGTCCAAAAATTGCTCCTATCGCACTAAAATCTTCAATAGTTTTTTCTGAAGAAATCTCCCATTTAGTATCAATAGTTTTTAGTGGAGTAGAAGATGTTTTATCGGGTATATTATAAATCCTTACCAAAGAGTTATTAGACATATTTAAAATATCTCCGGGAATCTTTTTAATAGACCGAACTTTTTGGTGCATATTAGATTGCCCTGAAACAAGCCAAACATCTCCAATGAGAATATTTTCAAACCTAATAGTTTCTTCTTCTCCTTGTATTTCTAATATATTTGCTGTTTTGTTAACCGATAAAGGGCTGAATTCTACTCGCCATATTCCATTACTATCTGCTTCTGCTTTTTTTGTTTGATCAATAAATTTAACAGTTATAGCTTCATTTATTTTTGCAGTTCCCCAAATAGGAATTTCTTTATTCCTTTGTAAAACCATATTATCACTAAACATAGAGGAAACATTAAGTTGAGCATATGCAATTCTTAAATTAAAGAGAAAGTAACCTACTACTAATGCTAATAATAATTTATTTCTTTTGCTTTCCATTATTTTTTACGATTTCTTCTTATTTTATTTCTTATATATATTCACTATTGACTCAACTAATAAAAGTACTAATTACTAATATAGAT
>JALVAD010000298.1 GCA_027011385.1 Saprospiraceae bacterium
AGTCCATTTGCAGCTGAATTATATAAATTTGATTATGTAAAAAAACTTATAATAAATAAAAACTTTGTATCTATTGACAAAGACCCCGAGGCAAATTGGCGGGAGGTAATGTTTGAGGTAAAAGATTTTATTAAAAAGTGGTTAGAAGAGGAGAAACCGGTTGTAAAAGAAGGGTATAAGGAGATGCTTGAAGCAGAATGGCAAGCAAAAAAAGACTCAGGTGAAATTAATGATATCGAAGAAAAAATTATCGAGATCATAGACCAACACGTAAAACCTTGGATAGAACAAGACGGGGGCGGAATCGAATATATGGGATTTGATGAAGGAGTGGTGACTGTAAGGCTGTATGGTGCATGTTCTACTTGTTCCTCAGCATCTGTCACACTAAAAGCAGGGGTTGAGCAAATACTTACCAGTATGATTCCTGATGTTAAAGAAGTAGCTCAGGACTTAGGCTATTAAACAAATTTAATAAATCTCTGAAAAAATTGTTAATAAAATGTGAATATTGGAAAATAAGTAGTAGTTTCGTATCTGTATTTATTATGTAACTACTGAAATGCTCCTTTGTATAAGCATAAAATAGCTGTTTTTTTTCAACTGACGAAGCAAAAAGATTATGGTCATGCAGAGCGTGATAAGTTTTTTTATAAAAACTCGTGTTAAAAGACCTTCGTTTTGACTTTTTTAGTTGGAGGACATTTTTAGGCAAAAACATCGAGTATTTGAGTAATTACTTTATTTTTAATTAAAACTAATGTTATGAAAATCAAATCAATTTTATTTGTATTGGCTATTTTAATGGTTGGTACAATGACGATGCAAAGCTGTAAAGAAACAACAAAATCAGCCAAAGAAACTTTGGAAAATGCAGCTAAAGAATCAAAAGAAGCTGTAAAAGATGCTGCAAAAGCTACTAAAGATGCAGCAGGAAAAGCTGTTGATGCGACTAAGGAAGCTGCCAGTGATGCTGCTGATGCAACTAAAGAAGTTGCGGGTAAAGCAGCAGATGCAACTAAAGAGGCTGCAAAAGACGTAAAAGAAGCAGTAAGCGGTAAAAAGAAGTGTGGTGAAGGAAAATGTGGTGAAGGAAAATGCGGAAAATAATCCGGCTTTCTGATTAAAGATTATTAGAGCTGTTTCAGTTTAACTGAAGCAGCTTTTTTAATTTCCGGCTTTACTTTCCATTACTCCATACCCAAATAATGCAAAATCGTATTTGATAGGATCATTAGCATCATACAGTTTTAAGTTTGATGTAATCTCCTCCACTGCTTTCCAATCCCTTTGTTTTCTGGTCAATAAACCCAATTGACGCGATATTCTATCCACGTGTACATCTATAGGGATCATCAATTGAGATGGTTTGATATTTTTCCAAATACCAAAATCTACACCATTTTCATCCTTTCTTACCATCCATCTAAGAAACATATTGAACTTTTTACAAGTAGATTTCCTAATAGGCGTTGGAATATGCTTTTTAGTTCTATGAGGAGCATTTTCCAATGAAAAAAACAGATTATGAAAACCTATTAAGGCAGGTTCAATAGAATTATCTTCCGGTTTCAAATAATCAGAAAAAGCATTTTCCAATGATTCATTATTCCTGTAATACCATTGTAGGAATTCCAAAAAATACAAAGTATCAGTAGGCTGAAAAGTTCTATGTTTGAAATCCAAAAACTTCTCTCTGTCTTTTTCTTGATGATTTAATATAAAATCATAAGGAGCATTATCCATTAAATCAAAAAGCCTCGCAGCATTCTTCATAATCATATTTCTTCTTCCCCATGCTATTACTGATGTCCAAAAAGCTGAGATCTCAATATCTTGTTTTTTGCTAAATCTATGCGGGATAGATATTGGATCATCCTTGATAAACTCAATTGTATTGTACTTTTTGTAGTAAAAATCTAAAATTACTTTAGTTTTTGGTGTATAATTCATGAATTCCCTCCTATTGTTAATAAAGTATTAAAATCAGTTAAATAAAACTTAAAATTAGATTTTTATTTTTAAACAACAATTCTTTTAGCTTTATTTGAAAAAAAAAAATGAAAAAATATTATTTATTCTTGTCGTTATTAATTTCTACTGCTCTTATATATTCCTGCTATCCATACAATCAGATTATTATGGAAAATGATTCATATAAAAATGAAGATAGAATATATATTGATTTTTTGCTATACGCAAACCCAAACAAAACAAGTTTCGGAATCATTAAGAAGTATAAATTAGTGGATATTAAATTTGAAAAAGTATATGATAATAATGTTGACACTTTCAAGAATATCAGAATGTTTATTTCACTTAAAGTCCCTACTGATGAAACACTTAACAATCCCGTATTTTTCAAAATAGATAATGAAATATATAAAACCAATTACAAAAATATTGATAATATAATTTACACAAAAAAAGAAACTGAAGCGGTTGAGGATTCTACGGCAATTAACTCATTTGATAATACAACTTATAGCACTGTTAAAAAAGTCAGAAGTGAAGTCAAACTCAATAAACTTATTATTGACAAA
>JALVAD010000299.1 GCA_027011385.1 Saprospiraceae bacterium
CATTTATATATATTTGTAAATAAATCTATAAAAATGTCGCGATTAATACTATTTCTAGCTCTAGTATCTTCATTTATATTCATCAATTACTATGCCAATCCCCCTGATGGATATACCGGAGCACCACTAAATGATGAATATTCTTGTACGATTTGTCACCAAACTGACATTAATAGCCCTTTTGGTAGCTCTCAAGTTAATGGATTTCCTTTGAAAATAAAACATGGAAAAGAATACAATTTAGAAGTTTTTGTCAAAAGCGATGATGCCAAGTATGCAAATTTTCAACTTATGATTGTAGATAATGATAAAAGTATTGGTACTTTTTCAAATACTTCGGGTACTGTCAAAACTTCTAAATTCAAAGACAGAGAATATGCAGAAAGCAGACCCGCGTTAAAAATAAAGGAAGATTCCTTATTATTCAAATTCTCATGGAAAGCTCCTGATAGTGGAGATAATAAATTGCTTACACTTTACTATACTACAATCATTGCAAATGGAGATGCGTCTTTTGCCGGGGATAGAGTATTGGAATCAAAACGAATTGGAGTACTCGGTAATTCTCTTGATGTCGCTATAAGTGAACAGCAAAATAATTTGTGCACTGAGGATAGTTCTGCATACACAAAAATCAATGTGTCGGGAGGACAAAAACCATATTCGTACCTTTGGTCAACAGGAGGTACTACCGAAGAGGTAGAAGGATTGAAAACCGGAGACTATTTTGTTACTGTTACTGACAAAAACGGTCTTCTTGGGGTTGGTTTTGTAAAAATAACAGAACCGGACAAAATGAAATTTTCTAGTATTAATAAAATAGATTTTTCTGATGAACATAAAGGTTCAATTGAAATAAATATTGAAGGGGGAGCAGGTCAATATTCATATAAATGGTACAAAGAAAATATGGCTTTTTCCTCTGATAAAAATATCTATGATTTAAATCCGGCTTGCTATAAATTAGTTGTTGAGGATGCTTGCCATAGTGTTATAGATTCTACAATTTGTATTTCTGATATCAGCCTAACAAATGAATCAAGTTCTGATAAGGATATTGTGATATTCCCAAATCCGGTTAAGGGTATTTTGACGATAAAAAGCATTGGGATTAAAATTAATAGTCTCAAAATCATAAATAGCAAAGGAAAAAATATCAAAATAGTGAATCAAGAATCATATACTTACAAAATAGATGTTTCCAGTCTTTTGCCGGGAATGTATTTTCTTTTATCATATTCTGATAAGGGGATGAAAGTTAGCAGGTTTATAATTACAAAGTAATACATATTTTTTGCGCAGCACACTCAAATGTACCGCGCAAAAAATATGGTGTAAGCACGAAAACAGACGATGATTAATTAGTACAATTGTCCCTTTTCTATCAATCTTGACATTACGATTTGTTGTATCTCGGAAGTACCTTCATAAATCTGAGTAATTTTTGCATCGCGCATCAATCTCTCAACATGATATTCTCTGACATAACCGTATCCTCCATGGATTTGTACCGCTTCAGTAGTGTGTTTCATCGCAATTTCAGCAGCAAAATATTTTGCCATTGAACCGGCCATCCTATAGTCAAGATGTTGGTCTTTTAGCCAAGCAGCCCTGTGAACCAATAGTCTTGCTGATTGAATATCGGTTGCCATTTCCGCCAATTTAAAAGCAATGGCTTGATGTTTTGCAATTGGTTTACCGAATGCTTCCCTTTCTTGAGAGTATTTAACCGCAAGTTCGTAAGCTCCTGCTGCAATTCCGAGAGCTTGAGAAGCTATCCCGATTCTGCCCCCATTAAGCGTGTTCATTGCAAAAGTAAACCCAAAGCCATCCGCTCCAATTCTATTTTCTTTTGGTACTTTCACATTATTGTACATTATTGAAGTAGTGTCGGAAGCCCTGATGCCCATTTTATCTTCTTTTGCTCCAATCTGAACACCTTCCCAATCCGCTTCTACTATAAATGCATTGATGCCCTTGTGTTTTAACTCGGGATGTGTATGTGCTACCACTAGATGAATTCCAGATGTTTTACCATTGGTAATCCAATTTTTTGTCCCGTTAAGAAGATAGTAATCTCCCATATCTTCTGCAATAGTTCTTTGTTTTGTAGCGTCAGATCCCGCTTCGGGTTCTGATAAGCAAAATGCTCCAATTTTCTCACCGGTTGCTAATTGCGTTAAATACTTTTGTTTTTGAGCTTCAGTACCATATTCTTCCAATCCCCAACATACCAATGAGTTATTGACTGACATTATTACTGCAGCAGCAGCTTCTACCTTGGATATTTCTTCCATCGCGAGGACATAAGATATCGTATCCATACCTATCCCTCCATATTCGGGAGAAACCATCATTCCAAGAAATCCCATTTCTGCCATTTGCTTTACTTCTTCAGTAGGATAAATTGCATCTCTGTCTCTTTCGATTACTCCGGGCAACAAAACTTGTTGAGCAAAGTCTCTGGCTGCATCTCTTACAGCCAATTGTTCTTCTGTAAAATTAAAATTCATTGTACTAGTATTGTGTTATTAGTATATAC
>JALVAD010000300.1 GCA_027011385.1 Saprospiraceae bacterium
GTAGTTTATTTTTTTTCAATATATATTTTAAGCCAGATTTCAAGATTGTGCTAAAGTAAAACCAAATAACCAAGCGGTAATCTTGTACAGCAGGACGACTCAGTAATAGGAAATATGTTTCACTAATCACTAAGAAGTGTAGCCCCACTTTGAGTTGAAGGTCTCTGACCTCTCAACGATGCACCACACACAGATTGTTTTTCATTAGTATATCCCGTATTATCAATAACTTATTGATTTAACCGAATTATTCATGCTTTTAGCTTTAAGTAGATGTATTCGGGTTTAATGTATTTACAGGAAGAGGCTAAATATTGGGTAATTACAAGCAGCGTTTTCCCCACTTCCAACGTCTTAATACTGAATATATTCATCAACCTTCAAACTACCATTATGAAAAAATATCTACAATTTACATTTTTCTCCTTATTTTTATTCTTGACCACTAGTTCTTTTGCCAAAACCATCGATGTCGGACAGGGGCAACAATTTGAAACATTGGAACAGGCAGTTGCTACAGCTCAACCCGGAGATAAAATCATTATCCATAAGGGTATTTATACACAAAGAGAAGATATATCAAATCTCGATGGAGAAAAAGAAAATCCTATTATTATTTATGCCGAAGAAGAAGGCAAAGTTATTTTCAGAGGACAAAGTGAGGCGTGGCATCTTTCTTCATGCTCAAATTTGTTCATTTACGGAATTGTTTTTGAAAATCAGACATCCAATGGTGTGAATATTGATGACAGTGGCAATTACGATAATTCCACTTTCAATATTACTATAAAAAATTGCATCTTCAGAGATATGAATGCAAACGGCAATAGCGATCTGCTTAAATTGTCAGGCCTAAACGATTTCACAGTGGAAAATTGCTTTTTCCAAAACGGTGCAGATGGTGGAAGCGGCATTGATATGGTGGGTTGTCATGAAGGCAGGTTTATAAAAAACAGATTTGAAAACATGGGTAGCAATTGCATCCAGGTCAAAGGAGGTTCGCAGTATATCACTATCACCCAAAATACTTTTATCGATGGGGGCAATCGCTCACTCAATCTGGGGGGAAGTACCGGTTTGGAATATTTCAGACCTCATGATGCACCATTTGAAGCAGCTGATGTAGATGTTTATTCAAATATATTTATTCGCTCGTGGGCACCAATAGCCTATGTTGGATCAACACATGTCAGAGTATTCAACAATACTTTTTTTAAACCCGAAAATTGGGTTTTTCGTATTCTACAGGAAACTGTGGATACAAGCAGATTTATAGCTTGTGGAGACAATGAATTTTCAAATAATATCATCTATTTTGGCGATAATCTGCATCGCATTGTCAACATTGGTCCCAATACCAGACCGGAATCTTTTATATTTGCCAATAATCTTTGGTACAATTTTGACAATCCTGACTTTGATAGTCCCGGTCTTCCGGCAGTAGAAACAAATCCGGTTATTCAGCAAAATCCTTTATTTGAAGATAAAGATGAGTACAATTTTGACCTGACTTCTTCAAGCCCTGCGATAGGGAATGGCAAATCCTTAATAGCTCCTGAATTGGATTTCAAAGAAAGATATTTCATAGACACATGTAGTATAGGAGCGTTTGAATACAATGGAGTATTCAAAGACTTTACAGGTGCTGCCGGAAGAACTGTTTGGCACTATCATTTTGGTTATCCCGGAGATTATCAAACCTTAAAAACCACGGATAAAGAAACGATTGACAATAAAGAAGTTTCCTTTATGGAAAACAAAGTTTTTTCTTATGATTTCGGAGGAACTAAAATGGAATTCTATTTATTTACATCTGAAGGTATAACTTATTTTAGAAATTTTTATAGCAGCAATAATGAATTTGCTAAAATGTACGATTACAACCTTAGAACCGGTGATACATTAAAATCCTTTGGAATCTGTTATAATCCATTCCTTACAATAATTGATTCGGTAAAATTTGATTTTTTAGCTGGTAAAGTGAGAAAGATATATATTACTCATCCATACTTTGGTGATTCAAATAACTGCAATTATTATTTTGGCGATCCCGGCAAATTGATAGAGGGCATTCATTCAGTATATTCTTTTATGTTGGGAAATGAATATTTTGACAATAGATATAATGACAGCCTTCGGTGTTATAGTTATTTTAATGAAAAAGGAATTGAATACACTACTCATTTTGTTGATTCCCCATGTGATTATATCAAAGTATCAACAGAGAATCCTTTATTTACTAGTATAAACATCTTTCCCAATCCTGCTAATGATATTCTAAATATTGATTTTAAAGATGATTTTACGGGTTCAATTGACATTTTGGATATATCTGGAAGAATAATTATATCAAATAGTCAAAAGGCAAAAAACACAATCCAATTTGATATAAGTTCACTTGCTCAAGGCACATATTTTGTAAAACTCAAGACAGACAAAGGGGGGCATGTCAGTAAATTTGTTAAAATATAATATGATAAAATTATTCCACACGTACAAACCATATTGATT
>JALVAD010000301.1 GCA_027011385.1 Saprospiraceae bacterium
GAAAATTTTCACCTGAAGTAAAAAGAATTATATCAAAAAGCAAAGACCAAGCTACAAAGCTGGGCAATCATTTTATAGGCTCTGAACATCTTTTGCTCAGTCTTATTCAAGACAATGAAAATCTCGCTGTTAAGGTATTGAAATCACTTAATATCAAATTGGATATTTTACAAGACAACATTGTGAAATCCGTTCAAACAAATAGCTCTCAATTTGACAATTATTCTGTAGACAATCTTCCTTTGGACAGGCATGCTGAAAAAATCTTGAAAATAACATTTTTAGAAGCAAAATTAAATAGAAATGAGCAAATCGAAACTGAAGATCTGATGATGTCAATAATTAAAAATCCATCTAGTGCAATTGCAGGAATTTTGGAAGAAATAGGTTTGACATATTCAAATTTTAAAAGAGAATTACATTTCGTAAAACAAAGTATGGAATTTGAAGACGATTATAGTGAATTCATGGAAAGTTCTGCAGAGCCGGGAAGTCCATTTCAAGAGCGTGAAGAACATTCAGCAAAAGGATCAAAAGCGAAATCTTCAACTCCTGTACTTGAAAATTACAGTAAGGATATAACAAGAATGGCTAAAGAGGGTAAACTTGATCCTATCATTGGCAGACAAAAAGAAATTGAAAGAGTCTCTCAAATACTCAGTAGAAGGAAAAAGAACAATCCAATTTTAATCGGCGAACCTGGAGTAGGTAAAACAGCTATTGTAGAAGGATTAGCTTTGCGAATTATCCAGAAAAAAATCTCTCGAAATTTATTTGACAAAAGGATTTTGATGCTGGATTTAGCAGCTCTCGTAGCAGGGACTAAGTACAGAGGTCAATTCGAAGAGAGAATGAAAGCAATAATGAAAGAATTGGAAAATAATGATGATATCATTTTGTTTATAGATGAAATCCATACCATTGTTGGAGCAGGTGGCGCTTCAGGTTCTCTAGACGCCTCAAATATATTCAAACCGGCTCTTGCTAGAGGTGACTTACAATGCATCGGAGCATCAACTTTAGACGAATACAGACAATATATAGAAAAAGATGGTGCTTTAGAAAGAAGATTTCAAAAAGTACTGGTAGATCCCCCTTCAGCGGAAGAAACCGTTGACATTTTGAAAAACATAAAAAGCAAATACGAAGAGTTTCATCAAGTAGAATATTCTGACGATGCTATCACTGCATGTGTAAACCAAAGCAATCGATATATAACGGATAGGTTTTTACCTGATAAAGCAATTGATGTATTGGATGAGGCAGGTGCAAGAACTCATCTAAAAAACCTGACTGTTCCGCAAGAAATTGAAGATTACGAAAAACAAATTAAGGAAGTAGTAATTAAAAAAACAGAGTCTGTCAAAAACCAACAGTATGAAAAAGCTGCAGACTTTAGAGATCAAGAGTCAAAATTGAAATATGCTCTTGAGGAAGCTAAATTAAAATGGGAAGAAGAATCAAAGGCGCTGAGATTCCCTGTAGATGAGGAGAATATTTCTGAAGTTGTATCAATGATGACTGGTATTCCTGTACAAAAAGTTGCGAAAAAAGAAGGCAATAAATTGGTTTCAATGGCAGATGATTTAAAGAAAGTAATAATTGGTCAAGATGATGCCATACTTAAAATAACTAAGGCTATTAGAAGAAACCGATTGGGACTAAAAGATCCAAATAAACCGATTGGGACATTTATATTCCTCGGTCCAACAGGTGTTGGAAAAACAGAAATGGCAAAAGCACTAGCAGAATATATTTTCGACACGAAGGATTCTCTTGTAAGAATAGATATGAGTGAATATATGGAAAAATTTTCCGTAAGTAGGTTGATTGGAGCCCCTCCCGGCTATGTCGGCTATGAAGAAGGTGGTCAATTGACAGAAAAAATCAGAAGGAAACCTTATAGCGTAATTTTATTAGATGAAATTGAAAAAGCGCATCCGGACATATTCAATATATTATTGCAAGTTTTTGATGAAGGAGAATTGACTGATGGTCTTGGTCGAAAGGTTAATTTCAAAAATACAATGATAATAATGACTTCAAATATCGGAGCCAGACAACTCCAGGATTTCGGTACAGGAATGGGATTCAATACTAAAGCAAAAAATGCAGATACTAGCAAAAACTCAAAGATCATAATTCAGAATGCATTAAAAAAGACATTCTCTCCTGAATTTTTAAACAGAATTGACGATGTGGTCATTTTCAATAGTTTGGACAAAGAGGATATACATCAAATCATTAATATTATTCTTAAAGATTTCTATAGGCGTTTGGCTGATTTAGAATATACTGTTGACTTTACACCGGAAGCAAAAGAATTTATTGCAAATAGAGGTTACGATCCAAAATATGGAGCAAGACCATTGCACAGAGCTATTCAAAAATATGTTGAAGATCCATTGGCTGAATATATATTAAATAAAAACCCTAAGAAAAACAGTACACTTCTTATCTCTTTGGATAAAAATAAAAATATTAAGGTAACATTGGGAAAAAAAATAAAAAAAGCAAAAACTGAAACTGATTAAAAATAATTATTGTTTAAGTATTTGACAAGTGTTTATATAGGGCAAAATATGGAGAAAAGATTTATTATTTTGCCAGATTGATGCATATTTTAACATAAATAGTGTCTGAATAAAACTAATTTTAGAGTTTTTATACTTTTTTAAATTCTCTTTGAAAAAGTTTTATATATTTGTGACTATTAACATATATTATTAACAAAAATTTATAAATTTGAGCATTAGAAGAAGAAGAAACTTTGCCCCAAGAAAAGATGATTTAAAAGACAAATTCAGGATAAATACCGATATAAGAGTTCCTGAAATCCGCTTAGTCGGAGATAATTTAGACGAGGTAAGCGAAGTTGCCGGTTATAAAATCACTCCTGATATTTACAATACCAAATTGGCTCTACATTGGGCAAAAGAAATGGGACAAGATTTAGTGGAAATCAGTCCAAAAGCGGTTCCTCCGGTATGTAAAATAATTGGCTTTTCCAAGTTCATTTATCAACAAAAGAAAAAGCAAAAAGAGCTAAAAGCAAAAACTTCTAAAACTGTAATCAAAGAAATTCGTTTTGGTCCAAATACTGATGACCACGATTTCAATTTCAAGCTAAATCACGCCAAGAAATTCTTGGAAGAAGGTAGTAAAGTGAAAGCCTATGTCTTTTTCAGAGGGAGGTCAATCGTATTCAAAGATAGAGGTGAGTTGCTTTTATTGAGATTCATCAAAGAATTATCAGAAATTGGTTCAGTTGAAAATCTACCAAAATTAATGGGTAAAAAGATGATTGTAATGATTACCCCAAAGAAAAAAGCTAAAAAATAGTAGTATCTCAGCATTTTACTCTATTCTTGCTCTTGTTGCATAAATGAGATTGTATTTTTTATGAAAAACAATTTTGCCATAGTTGATATTGAAACAACAGGAGGATCTGCCATAAGAGAAAAAATAATAGAGATTGCTATTGTCGTTTTTGATGGAGAAAAAATCATTGATTCTTTTGAATCACTGGTGCATCCTGAGAGATCTATCCCTGCATTTATAACAAGAATCACGGGTATTACGGACGATATGCTTGTTGATGCTCCGAAATTTTATGAGATTGCAAAAAAAATCATAGAGATTACTGAAAATTGCATCTTTGTTGCACACAATTCACGATTTGATTACAGTTTTGTTCAGGAAGAATTTAATCGACTAGGTTACACCTATACCAGAAAACAACTGTGTACAGTCAAACTATTTCGAAAGTTTTTTCCCGGTCTAAGATCTTATGCATTAGGAAATCTAATCCAAGAGTTTAATATTAGAGTCGATTCCAGGCACAGAGCTATGGCAGATGTTATCGCTACTCTTGACATCCTAAAATTAGGGCTTAAAATACCTGAATCTGAATCGACATTAAACAATATTTTTGGTATCTCGATAAGGGAAACAAAATTTCCTCCCGGAATTGATTCTTCTATGATAAACAATCTACCAGATAAAACAGGTGTTTATTACTTTTTGGACATGTTTGACAATATAGTTTACATAGGTAAGAGTAAAAATATAAGAAAAAGGGTAAAACAACATTTTCAAAAAATAACGCAAAAATCTACTAAATTCTACAATACAGTAAGAAAAATAGATTACGAATTAACGGGAAGTGAAATGATAGCATTCCTAAAAGAAGCAGAGGAAATCAAAGAAAAAAGACCACCAGCAAATAAGGCATTGAAAAATATCGAATTCCCCTACTCCATTGCCTATTACAAGGACAATTCAGGATATATAAGCTTTCAAATCACGAAATCCATCAAGGGGAAAAATGTGATTTCATCCAAATTCAAATCGAGAAGATCAGCTAAAGCTTACCTGTCATCATTTATTTCCATAAACGCTCTTTGCGAACATGTATCAGGAGCGAATAATTATGCGGGTGCTTGTTTTGAATATGGTTTAGGCAAGTGTTTTGGAGCATGTGTTGGCCTTGAATCTCCCAAAGATTATAATAAAAGGATTGAGGAGGCTTTAGAAGATAATAATTTGTTTTCAACCGAATCATTTGCAATTATTGATATCGGTAGAAAACCGGAGGAATCATCAATTGTATTGATTGAAAACAACAATTTTACAGGATATGCATATTTCAACAATGAATCAGTTTCTTTCAATTCAATAGAGGATGTTAAAAATATTATTGTTCCAAAAAAATATGACCAACAATTCAATAAAATAGTAAAAAGATCCCTCATAGAAAATTCTCTTAAAATCATTAATTTCACGGAATAACGCTAAATGAAAAAGGCTAAAATCAAAACATATAAACAGGCATTGGACTATATTTTTTCAAAGCTTCCTATATTCCAAAGACAAGGTCCAAAGGCATTGAAATACGATTTGAGTAATATTACTAATTTCTGTGAAAAAATCGATAATCCCCTAGACAAGTTCAAAACAATCCATATCGCCGGGACCAATGGAAAGGGAACGACTTCCCATATTCTATCTTCGATTTTTCAAGAGGCCGGATACAAAACAGGACTTTATACTTCGCCCCACTACAAAGACTTCAGGGAAAGAATAAAAATCAATGGTAAGTATATCCCTAAATCAAAACTTACTGAATTTATCTCTTCAAATCAAGATTTAATAGAGGAACTAAAACCGAGTTATTTTGAGCTATCGGTTGCAATGGCTTTTGACTATTTTGCTAATGAAACAGTAGATATTGCCATCATTGAAGTGGGGCTTGGTGGAAGGCTGGACTCGACAAATATAATTAAGCCTCTGCTGTCAATCATCACCAATATTTCGTATGATCACACACAAACACTTGGTGATACTCTATATGAAATAGCAATGGAAAAAGCAGGTATTATCAAGAAAAACATTCCCGTTATCATCGGAGAAAAACAAAAAGAGTGTCTTCCGGCATATAAAAAAATATCTAATTACAAGGACGCGCCTCTTTATTATTCTGATGATATTGTAAATATAAAAGAGATAAAAAGAAACCTTAGATGTAAGAAATTTAGATTGAGCCCAAGTTTGTGGAATATCAATACCATAAAAACAGATATTTTGGGTCCATTTAGCTATAAAAATGTCAAATATACCTTATCAGCAATCAATATATTTTTAAAATACTACGATAAAAAATGGGGAATCAGTCCTGAGCAAATCACAAAAGGCATTAGGCATGTGAAGAAAAATACGAAGTACATAGGTAGATGGCATATAGTATCAAAAAAGCCATTGATGATAGCTGACGGAGCACATAATATCGGAGCTATAAAGGAGACTATCACTTATACAAATCAAATAGATTATAAAAAACTCCATATTATCTTGGGAGTTGTGGCAGATAAAGAGTGGAAAAAAATCATGGCTTTGCTACCAAAAGATGCAATATATTATTTTACAAAAGCTGATATCCCAAGAGCTATGGACGGAAACAAATTGATGAAGCTGGCTTCCAGCTATGAATTGAAAGGTAAAGCATTTCCTAATGCAACAGAAGCAAGAGATGAAGCTCTGACGAAATCAGGTAAAAACGATTTGATTTTGATACTTGGCAGCATCTATTTAGTAGGTGAACTCATATAATTAGCGTGTATTTTATTTTTCTACACTAAACAGCTTTGAAACCGTACCTCTACCTGTATTAATTTTTAAAATATAGACACCATTTACAAGTTTTGAAATATCAATCTTTTCGTAGGCAGGGCTTGAAATCTCCAATACTTGATTGCCGCTCATGGAATATATCTTAATATTTTCAATACTTTTGTCCAAGTCATAAGACAAGTTCAATACATTACCTGCTGGATTGGGAAAAAGCACAAAACCATCATCAGTAAGTTCTTCTATATTGTTCGTATTGTATTTTGACCAAAAGTAATGCCTTCTGTTTACCCCAATCCAGTCATTAATATTCCAAAAGAAGTAACTATCATCAAGCAAATGATTATAATTATCATATTCTCTTACATTTTTAGCCTTATTAATCCATTTACTTTCTTCAACATTCCACTTTTTTCTTACCCCTAATACTGTTCTACCTTGAGAATCTAGCACATACTTGTAAAATGTTCTAGGAATATACTCGATTTTTATCTTATCCCAATAGCTGCTTATGACCGTATAGCCATCGTTATAATCATAATCCAATTTACTGAAATTTTCCCAGGCATTTTTTTCATCACTCCAAACCTTACTTAGTTTTTTCAATATTTTTTTTTCGGAATTATAATAGAATAAAAATCTAGTACCGCTCAATTCATCAGCAGAATCCAAAGGGTAGTAATATTTTATATTATCGAATAACAATTTTGCATCGTTGTATTTTTTGACTTCCAGAGTCAAATCTTTCCATTTGTTATCTTTGGCAATCCATTGTTGATGCCAAACCGATATCATACTATCTCCATCATATTTATAAACATTATCAAACATATTTTCCCATCTATCCTCACTTGCATTCCAGCCTTGATTCAGTATTATCTTATATTTTCCCTCAGAAGTATAATCAATTGATTTTTTAAAACTATTGAGCCAAATATTATTTACCCATACCATAGATTTATATTCAATTAGAGCACTATCAGAATTATATCTCCACTCCTCTTGCCTGTTATTTATCCATGAGCTTGATTCATTTGACCAAGACTTTAACACTAATTTATTTTTATTCCCATCTGCAGAATAATCAATTAATCTCAATTCTTTATTTACCCATTTTTTCTTTTCCTTATCCCAGATCAATCGTTTGCTTTCTGTTACTTTATTATCGCTATTATACTTTTTATATACTTTGTTCCCATAAGAAAAGTATCCAAAAGTTATGTTATATCCAAACGACATATCCACAATCAAAAGCCCCTTTTCATTATATTTTCTATACTGAAATGAATCTAACCAAATATTTCTCTTACTATCATAAAGTTGTGATTTGTACTCATTCTTCTTCCCGTTATCATAATATGATTGCGTAAACCTCGAATTTTTCTCCCAATCTTCAGCTTCATTTCTCCTCATCAGATACAATTCGGAAGTGACATCTCCCCTATTATTCCTGGAGGTAACAATATCTCGATATTTTAGATAGAATTCTTCGTTTTCAGTACCATACTGGTGAATCGAATCCAATACCCAAATATCACCATCCATTCTATCGGTATATTCTTCTACATGTTGTTGTGAAAATGCAGTACTAATGTAGATGAGCAAAAACAAACTAAATAAAAATTTTTTCATGGCAAGGAATTTTACTTATTTAAAATAATACTTTCTCTTATTTCCTTCAATCTCTTCAATGCTTTTTCACATTTATTTATGCGGTTCAAGATATCTATCTTTATTTTTTTTGATTTATTATAGACGCTATCAACTTCGGCAATTGCTTTGGACAGGTTTTGTTGCAATATCAAATCTGAAAAAATATTGTCAAAAAACATCCCTAAAATATTTTCAAAATTTACCAACTGCAAATCAATTGTTCTATATGTGTATCCTATTTTACTAAAGCTCTTTTCCAATTCATTCAATAATAATTTACACTCCAAATTTAGCTCTTTTGCCCTATTTATAGCTTGTCTTTTACTGAACCTGAAATTTCTTCCTCTATGTCTTTTCCATGAGGTATAGCTTTCCACTTCACTGAAAGCCGCTCCCAAAAGAGTAAGCCTATTTAGTACTTTATCTAATATTGCTTTAGTGATATTCAGATTACCTAACAATTCCTTTTCATTATCAAAATCTTTCAGTATATTCTTTAAGGCATGTCCTTGAGAAGAATTCTCTGTTAATAGTTCCTTTGCCCTTAATTCGATGAGGTATTCAAACTCTTTTTTGAATTTAGTTAAAGTTTTCACTTTATCATTTAGAATTTTGTATTCAAAATACACACCAGCCTTATCAATCTTCAATTTGTCGTAAGCCTTTGAGAGAGAATAATATTCATTTCTTTTTTGCTCCAATGATTTAGCCTTATCAACAAAAATAGATTTAATCGCTCCGCCAATACTAAAACCTTCTAGTTTGTTAATCTCATCATTTTTACTTTCCAACTGCACCAAAATACGATTGATAGAGTCTTCAATCTCAATTTTCTTTTGCTCGGTAACAGTAAATTCAGTTTCGATTTTACTCAAATCTTCAATTTTACTTTGAACTTCCTCTAATCTTGTTTTTGTATCTGTCACTATGTTAAAAATTATAATTTTTCATAAAATTATATTAAATTATAAATAAAATAAGTATTTTTATCACAATTTTTATCACAATAATTAAATA
>JALVAD010000302.1 GCA_027011385.1 Saprospiraceae bacterium
GATAAAGATTATAATAATTTTAACTTTGGAGTAGTAAAAGTTAAATTTACACACTGTAGTGGAGGATTCTCTTATTCAAAGGAGGTTAATAATGAAATTCATTTATTTCAAAACAAACCGAATCCATTTGCTGAAAGAACGATTATTAGCTTTGAACTACCGCAAAAAACCGAATATAATCTAAGTATTTTTAATATAAATGGCCAATTGGTTTATAAGTCAAACGGTATCGGGAAAAAAGGAAAAAACGATATTGAAATTGACAGCAAATCTTTGCGCAGTGGAATATACTTTTATAAGCTTGATACCAATCTTTTTTCTGCAATAAAAAAGATGATTAAATTGTAAGTAAACTCAATCATTTGTAATACAATTAGCCGCCTCTTCGTAAATGCTGAGGCGGTTTTTGTACACATAGTTTGGGACAGTAGATAGTCAATAAATCTATTTAAAAAAAGTAAATATCTTATTAACTTTAGTTTGAATGGAGTAACGATACCTATATTCCATTTGAGACGGAAGAACCGGAGGCAATTAAACACAAGGGATTTGAATTTTTATCCTAGTTAAACCTGTAATATACATTTGCCGAAAATATTAAAGATCTTAATTTAAGATAATTATACTCATATTTTTTAGTTCCAAAAAGATATGTAGCTTCTATTGAACTTCCGATTCTATTTGAAAAGCTCATGTTCAGCCCTGTTTTTATCCAATAATTATTAGGATCAACAGATCCTCTGAACGAATTGGAAAGTTTATATTCTTCAAATGTATTTATATCATGCAATTCATATTCGACTGTATTCAAAGCTCTGGATTTCATAGCCCAGCCCATTCCTAGATAGGGATATATTTTACCAATTTTAACAAAATGATATTCAAAACCAACAGGAAATAACCAAAAAGAACTATTATAATAAATACCGTCAAAAATATCTTTCGTATCCGGAGCCGGAGGAAAATCCTGTGATGAAATATTTTGTGTTCTATACTCTCCATTATTGATGATAAATTTTACTCCGGTAGTGAATTTAAAACCATTTTCAAATAATAAATTACCACTTATACCCATAACATAACCTGTTGAGGGCACGCCTGATAAAGATGACAAACCTCCTCCTTCTACTCCCAATTCATATCCAAAAACATTAAATCCGTTTAACATTTTTACTAATTCATAAGAAGGTGAATTTTTCTTTTTTGCTATTTTTCTTGATAAATTTATCAGCCATTGTTTATAAAGGTAATCATCAGTATCAATTATTTTAGGATTATTCTTAACAAATAATCTTTTTGTAGAAAGTTTAATAACAGGATTCCATTTTTGTTTATTTTCAGACCCTTCCGCATTATTTTCATTATATAAATTATCTATGAAATCACTTTTTTTAATTGCGGTCAAACCGGAAAAAATCCTTATACTACCAGGATTTAAATAATTTAAAAAAGCCGGTTGTGAGTCAGGTTTGTAAAATAAACTAACTAAATTTTTATTATATGTAGAAACAGGAAAAAACCCCGGCAAATTTCTATTTAATGATTTTTTCTTATTTCCTGAATTAACATACACTTTTTTAAAAATTGTATCATGAATAAAAACGATTTTTTCCTGATACACAGTATCTCTTACATTTGAACCGTTTGGTAAAACTTTATTAGTTGACTTCAACCTGTTATCATTGATTTTCTTCAACTTTGAAGTATACCAATAATTACCAATTGCAAGCAAGGAAGCTGTTAAAAGAAATAAGAAAGCTAATGTATAAATACCGTATTTACGCAATTCACGTGTGTAATCAAGTCGAGATTTCGCAATAATCCAAGGCTTATCGTTATAGTCAAAATCAGGAGGATTAGTTAACTTATCTTTAATTATATTTTCGTCTATGTCGTTCATTTGCTCAATATAAAATTCTATTCATTCAGATATTTTAAATTAGTAAATATTTCTTTTAATTTCCTCTTAGCTTTAACGAGATTAGATTTTGATGTTCCTTCGCTAATACCTAATTTTTCAGCTATTTCCCGGTGTTTGTATCCATCTATTACATGTAGATTGAACACCAATCGGTATCGGGGGC
Organism: Saprospiraceae bacterium; assembly: GCA_027011385.1. GTDB lineage: Bacteria > Bacteroidota > Bacteroidia > Chitinophagales > Saprospiraceae > JADJGA01. The sequence goes on from JALVAD010000302.1 coordinate 2,085, forward strand.
TCAAATTCTGTATAGCCTCTAAGTATCTGCAATAATCTAGGTCGTTTTCATCGCTATTTTTACAAAATAAATTCAAATCCTTAATTTCATTTTCAGAAATCTTTAGCTTTTTATATTTTCTAATATAATCGATTGTAGAATTAATTAAAATTCTGTGAAACCAATTATAAAAACTCATTGTCTCATCAAACTTGCCAATATTTTTTAAAACTTTATAATATGCCTCAGCTAAAATATCCTCAGCATCATGCTTATTATTAACATATCTAGCAACAATACCCATCGCACGATTATATGTCATATTATACAACTCAAACTGTGATTTGCTATCATAGTTCTTGCATTGTTGAATAATTCTCAATAATCTATCTTTCTCTGTCATTTATATATACGTGCAATTTTATAATAAAGATGCTTTTTAAT
>JALVAD010000303.1 GCA_027011385.1 Saprospiraceae bacterium
ATGTTAAAGTACTTGAGAAATTTGAAATAAATCCACATCAATCTGATATTATACCCTCAATACAAATATATGTACAAAGATTTTTAACAGGACAAAGAGTTTATACTCCAATTCCAATGCCCGGATATAATATTAGTCCTGATTATGTTACATTCCAATGGATCCCTTATATGATTCCACAACTATTAAAGTTGGATTATAGATTGTTCTCTCTGATATTGTTTTATTTATTCATTGCAATTAACTTTATAGTTTTATTCATTAAAAATAAAAAAAAACATTCTTAATCTTTTGATCCCAATTGTAGGATTAACAATTTTGTATTATTTGATAATTTTTCAAGGAACAATTTTCGGAAGAACATTGGAATTAACAATATCGGTTTTTTATATGATTCTTTCGTTGACCATATTAAACAAAAACAGATTTGTACTAGTGGTAGGTGTTCTAATATGTTTATTATCGAGATATTCTTTGAGTTTTTGGTTGGTTTCCTATGTTCTAATTATTCTTTTTGAGCGTGGTTTTAAAGAGTTTGTAATAATTAATATATATATATATTACTCGGTGTTGTATTGCTTTTTATTCCTTTTATTATTCATGATTTAAGTATTTTTATTGAGGGTTTAAAATATTATAGTAAAGCTACATTGGGAGAGTGGAAAATTCAGGATTGGCAATCATCGGGAGAAAAACCATTTACTATTTCCAGAGGCTATGGATTTGCAATATACTTTTATGATTTTATTTCTGGTTCTGTGGAAAGACGGCTGAATACGTTAAAAATATTTCATTTGATTATTTCTGTTATTAGCGGATTGTCTGTATTCATTATATATTTAAAAAAGAAAAATAAAATTAAGGATATTAGACTGTTTCTTATATTCGGATTGAAATTCTTTTTGATGATATTTTTTGTTTTTATACAAATACCCTACAATTATTTGTTCATTGTCCCTTTGTTTTTATTCATACCTATTTTAAGCGAATTGATTAATTCAAAGAAAATCATTATAACATCATTATAACCCACATTATTCATAGATACTTCTATTACGATTTCAAACTTTCCATCTGCAATGATTAGAAATTTTATACTTCAAAAAGGGAGTCCTTTTACTCAGCAAAACTTTCCTGAACTTCCCTTTACTATTGGCATTTTGAATTCTCATTACAAAAACCCATAAAGGATATAGGCTAAAATATAACGGATTCTGATTTGCTTTTTAATCGTATCGTTTTTTATAAAAAAGAAATAATCGGAACTATAACAAAGTTGTTTTTGTTTAAATAATAAAATTAATATAACAGTCATTGTGAACAAAGGTACTAGTAAAAGTAAACTTAATGGGATTCTTAAAGAAATGAAAAGAAAAAAGAAATTTGATTCTAAACAACATTTGGGAAAAGTGAAATGGAATAGAGATGCATTTGAATTTCAAAAAGAGTTAAGAGATGGATGGGGTTAATGTGTTTTGTGATACTAATCCATTGATTTATCTGCTTGATGGGAATAGAGATGTTGCTTGCCTTTGTTTTCTGCTGATATTGGTTATAAAAAAATAAAAGAACTTAAATTTATTTTTTTGAAATTATAACTTGATACGATATTTAATAAATAAAGACATCCCGATTATTTTTTTTACTAGACAACTTTATTATTTTTGTGCTTCAGTAAAGTATAAAGCAGTGTACAAATCAAAGAAAGTAGTAGTGGTAATGCCGGCATACAATGCTGCGCAAACAGTGGAAAAAACCTTTGATGAAATCTCAAGACCACTGGTAGATGAAGTGATACTTTGCGATGATAATAGCAAAGACAATACAGTCGAAGTGGCAAAATCTCTGGGTATAAAACATATAATTGTACATGAAGAAAACAAGGGTTATGGGGCTAATCAAAAATCTCTGTACAATAAAGCATTGGAAGAAGGTGCAGATATCGTCATAATGCTGCATCCGGATTATCAATATACGCCTAAACTGATACCTGCAATGTGCAATATTATCGGAGAAGATTTATACCAAGTAGTGCTTGGATCCCGAATATTAGGCAAAGGCGCATTGAAAGGAGGAATGCCCTTGTACAAATATATATCAAACAGATTTTTGACATTTACCCAAAACTTGCTTATCGGAAGTAAGCTATCTGAATTTCATACGGGATACAGGGCTTTTAGCCGTAAAGTATTGGAAGATATTAATTTTAATAACAATTCTGATGATTTTGTTTTTGACAATGAAATGCTTTCACAGATAGTGTACAAAGGATATGAAATAGCAGAGGTAACCACACCTACAAAATATTTTGAAGAAGCTTCATCTATCAATTTCAGGCGTAGTGCCAAATACGGTCTTGGAGTATTGAGAGTATCAATAGTCCATTTTTTATCAAAGTTGGGAGTGTTGAAGTCAAAATTGTATAAGTAACGTATTATGAGTCTAGGTATTACTAATAATATTAGCTTTAACTTAATAATATTCAGTATTCCCGCTTTCATT
>JALVAD010000304.1 GCA_027011385.1 Saprospiraceae bacterium
AAACTATACGGCTTTAAAATAAGATCTAAAATTCTTAAATTAATTAAAAATCAAAATTACATGAACAAGTTTAATGGCAGTTTTTTAAAATATATAATGCATATTTTCTTCTTGCTAATAAGTTTTAGTGCTTCAGGTCAACAGTGGACTAATATTGGAAATGTAGAATATTTTGACCCAGGAAGTATGGGGTATTATGAAGTATTGAATGAATACTCGGAAAACAACATTCCTCAATTTGATGAAAACATCACATGGAACAATCACAATGAGTCAATTTACTATTTCGAAGTCAATAATCGAAGTAGAATGTGGAAGTATTCTATTGAAAAAAAGCAATGGAAATGTATTTATGACAAAGAATCTATCGAATTGCATTCTGAAGGAATTGGAATTGAATCAATAAATAATAATCCAGGCATAAGAAGAAACTCTGCTGCAAAATGGGTTGATGTAGATGGCAATTTATGGTTGTTTAGTGGCAGTGAACTAAGTGATCTGTGGAAATATAATATCATATCAAATCAGTGGACTCACGTAAATGGATCAATAGAAAATGGCCTAGGAGTGTATTCAGATAAAGGAACTCCCTCTCCAACAGCCCATCCAGCAGCACGTTATCAAAATGGAGTAACAGCAATTTCATTTCTAGACAATAATAATGACCTAGTCATGTTCAGAGGGGGAAAAAGCAATGACCTTTGGAAGTATAATACAAAAAACAACTTATGGACTTGGATTGCGGGATCAAATCCGGATGATGTCTCAAATGATGTTAATGAATTCATAAGCTCAGACGGTACAGAACCCGAAAAAAACACACCAAAAAGCAGGAGCCTATACAATAGTTTTATGTGGTCAAATGAATCCAATGATTATTTTCTTCTGGAACATACTAAATATTCTATCTATCAGGTTTGGAAATTTGATCAAACAGTAGGATATTGGTTTTCGATAAAAAAGCAAATAGGTTTCCCAAATCATGACATTTTCGGAATAGAGGATGAAACCACAGAAGCTGAAGTTCTCACTCTAAGCAGCTATTGGTTTCATAAAAATAATTTATATATTTTTGGAGGAAGAGAACCCAATGCGGGCGTTAGTTTTTCCAATGTATTCTATCGATTCAATTTAGATAATTTTCAATGGACATGGTTGAAAGGTTTAACAAAGATAGATAAAATAAAAGGAACCGTTTCTAAACCAATTCCATTGTATTACAATTTCGGATTTGTATATGGGGATGGGAGTGCACATCAATTGAATTTGCCACCAACAAGAATGAACGGAATTACATGGGTAGAAGGAGATAAGCTTTATCTTGGTTACGGAAAAAACCAACGGAAACTCTTTGATATTTGGTCATTTGATTTAGAGAGCAATAATTTTGAATTATTAGATAAATCAAGAGGAACTTTGTTCGATGGCGCAAATTCTATTTTATATAAATATGAATATCAATACAATAACATTAACCAATCTATTTACTATCCAAAACCGACCACTAGTACCGACCTTGAAGTAATCAATATTGAGGATAAATTATTATGTTTTTCGAGAATTACCGGAGTAACATCTACCAATATTAAAACCAACATCACAAAACTATTGAAACCTCGACAGCCTGCATTTCAAGGAGAAATAGGAGTTGAAGACGAGCGAGTATTTCCATCTGATTTTTTTAAAGTATTGGGTACTTTCGACAATAAAGTTTACCTCATTGATTTTGTTAAACATAGTATGTATACGTTTAATCTATTAACAAATAATTTCACATGCATTAAAAAACTAAATGATGCCGGAGTTACAGAATTATTAGATTTTAATGAAAATAATTTTCCATCTAATAGATACGGGTATGTCTCTTGGACTTCAGATGAAGGTAAAATATACTTTTATTCAGGAACTGTTAATTTGAACGCTTCTTTTCCAAACAGACGAACAGATTTGTGGGCATATGACATTGCGACCAATCAATGGGCGTGGTTGTCTGGTCACATATACAATAAAGCAAATGACAATAATAATTATCCTCCTGGTAGAACAAGATTCAATTATTGGATAGATAAGGATAATAATTTGTGGATTTTTGGAGGATATAAAGAAACCAATACAGCTTTTCATGCGCACTATCATAAAACAGATATGTGGAAATATGATATAAAATTGAATGAGTGGGAAATGATAAAACTTGGAACAGGAATAAACAGTCCTGGAGTTTATGGAACTCAAAATAAATTTTCGCTTTTTAATATGCCTGGAGCCAGATCTAGATACTCAAGCTTCGTTGACAAAAACAATAAATTCTGGCTTGTTAATGGATATTCACTAAGAAAACAGGATGGCGATCTAACGGGTTTTGATGATATATGGATGTTTGACCCCATATTAAAGCAATGGGTTTGGATAGATGGGTTGGAAAAAGAAGTTAATGTGAAAGATCAATATTTCAATTTTTATGGAAATAAAAAACCTGCCGCTAGAATAGGATGGTTGTCATTTAAAAGTCATCATGCATTTAGCTTTACTTTTGAAGATGATGGTTATATCTATGAAAATCATTATGGGAGCTTATGGAAAATAAACACTTCCGAATTAACTCCTGATTATAATATTTTTGGAGGTACCGCAATTTACGATGCCAATGTTGATGGATGTGATAGTCTAGATAATCCTTTTGTCAATTTAAAAATAGTTGTTGATGACTATAATGCATATACATTTACTGATTCAGCAGGTCAATATTCGAAATTTTGCAACAAAATATCATATGATATCAACCCCTCTTATCATGTAGATTATTTTAATTTTGAGCCTAATTTTGTAACATTAGATTTTGAAGGGTTCGGGAAGTATAAAAACATTGATTTTTGTGTCTCACCCAAAGGAAATTTCAATGATCTAACTTTAGCTTTGATACCAAATAGAGATCCAAATCCTAATTTTATATCAAACTATCAAATACAATATCGCAATGACGGGACTACGACTCTATCAGGAGAAGTAAGTTTAATATATGATACTGACAGGATTAAATTTATAAGCGCCATTCCTGACACAAGTTCATCTGCATCTATTAATCCCTCTCCTGATCTTGATACACTTATATGGGTATTCGAGGACTTGAAGCCGTTTGAGAGTCAAATAATAAATATTAAAATGAGTGTCACAAATACTAATATGATCGGTGATAGTATCAAAACCTTAGCGAGGATAGAAAGTGGGACAATGGATGAAACTCCAGAAAATAATAAATTTGAATTAAATGAAATGGTTAAAGATGCGTTTGATTCTAATGATAAAACAATATCTGAAGGAAGCTTACTTCCAATTGATAAAATTGGTGATTATGTCCACTATTTAATTAGATTTGAAAATACAGGAACTGCCAATGCAAACTTTATTGTGTTGCGAGATTTTATTGATGAAGATTTGTTTGATCTTACATCCGTCGTTCCTGTCGCCTCGAGTCATAATTATGAGTTGAAGTTAAATGAAGAAAAGATCATGCAAGTATATTTTAAAAACATAAATCTTCCATTTAATGAATCAGAAGAAAATAAGGGATACTTCTTATTCAAAATTAAATCTAATAAAGGTTTGAAAGGAGGTGACAAATTGCTGAATACAGCAAATATTTACTTTGATTATAATGAACCTATTATAACTAATGAATCGGAATCAATGTTTAAAATTGTATTATCAACAGAGCAAAATAAATCAACCAAAAGAAAACTTTATCCGAACCCTGCCTCACAGTATTTTTTATTTGACACGAAAAATGTAGTTAAAGCCGAAATAATTAATAATACAGGAATTGTAAGACCATTGAGATTGGATAGTAGTTATATAGAGTTGAATAATATTCCAAACGGAAATTATTACGTTAAGTTATATTTTAGAGATGGTACGACCTCAATCCAACATTTGATTATAATAGACAAGAAGTAACTTTTGAAGAACCAGAATTACTCGGATAATAATTAATTATTCAAATTTGATGTGTTTTATTGCTAACACTATTGACCAACAATCATCTTTTTATATATCACTCCAAATCTATCAGTTTTTATCCTGATTATTAACATCTGACTGCTTAAGTCATTTGTTTCTATCCTTAAAAGGTTCTCTGCAGGATTTTTCAAGACTTGCAATTGCTTTTTACCTACTAAATCAAAAAATGAAATCGTTGCTCCTAAATCAGTAAATCTTGATTCGGAAAAGTCAATATAAATATATCCTCTTGCCGGATTTGGATAGAGATAGATTTCACCTATTTCCAAATCATTTGTAGCTGTTTTATCAGCAATGCAAATTTCAAATTCTTTGCTGCACTTTGTGGTGGTATCTTGTACCGATAGTGTATAACATCCGGCAATATTTAGATTAAAAATATCTTCAGAATCTGCACTAAAGTCATCGGGTCCAATCCAAGAAAAAGTATAATTTCCATTATTATTTGATGAAATAGCGATATATCCGGGTTGATTTGTAAAAACATCTTTTGTACTGTCTATCGTGATGAGAATATCATCAGGTTGAGTTATAGAAAAGGATTGTGAAACCGTACAATTTTTGCCATCGGTTATTTCAATACTATAATCTTTTGCACATAAATCATTCAAAATTAAAGTAGAATCTCCATTATCCCAAATGTAGTGAATAGGCATTGTACTATTATCAATGCTTAGGATTGAAATAGACCCATCACAATAGCCATAACAGCTAGCATCAATTATTTTAGAATTGATAAATAGCTCTGGACAAATAAATCTTTCGATGACAACACTGTCTTCAACTGAACAACCATTTGCATCGATTAAAGTAAAAAAGAAATGACCGGGAGATAGATTTGAGATAGTACCGGTCACAATTTGATTATTCCAGTATATATTATAAGGAGAAGTGCCACCGTTTGGATTAAAACTTATGGAGCCATCGTTAGTATTGTTTGCAGTTTCGTCAGTATGATTTATATTTAATAGCAACTCTTGCGGTTGAGTTAAAACAATTGTTTCGGATATTGCCTTTCCGTTTTTATCAGTGATTGTTACGGTATATTTCCCCGCACACAGATCATAGACTTGGCTTGTTGTATCTCCGTTGCTCCACATATATTTTATTGGCATTACAGCATTCTCTATTTTATCAATAGTGATTACTCCATCACAAGCGTTAAAGCAAGTTATATCGCGTTGTTCAACTTCGACTTTAATTGGGTTTTCGATAATTGCGTTTGAAAAATTAAATGCACCAATATCATATTTTTCTCCTCTGTTTCTTCCTTCAAAATCCACAGAACTGATATCAATCGTGTTGTCTCCTGCATTTATTACAGGAGAATTTTCTAGTACCTTAAAATCCCTCCATACCTCTCCGGGTGATTTTACAAAAAACGGATCATTATTACTTAGAGTTGAATTGTCCCAATTGGGTTTTGCCCCATCCCCTGCGCCAAAATATAAATTATTTGATGCTGAAATATCATCAGGAGGAGAACTATCCGGAAAATAAGTAATATAATCGTATCCATTCGGAACTCCAAGTATAATATTGTTCTTGAAATCCAAATGATTTATATCTTTTCCTATCAACAATGTAGGATATTCATCATTATTGCTTCCGTCTAAAACATTGTTATAAACATAATAATTACCTCCGAATCTACCATTTCCGTACTGTCCTCCCATTTGCAGGACACCATCTCCCTCTCCTGATCTTTCGAGTATATTATTGTAAATATATACGTTTTTCACAAAGGAATAATCTACATCTCCACCCTCTCCACTAAATATCAAACTTTGTCTTGAAGTGTTATGAACCCAATTATTGTGAAAATGAACATTATCAATCCAATCATCTTCATGATGACCATAAAATTGAAATCCTCTGCCATAAGAAGTATAATCCAATTCATTCCACCCTACTTCTATATGATCTGTTGTACCGTAACCATTGAAATATATGGCATAACATCTAAAATCCGTTGTTCCCGGCTCTCCATAATGTGTATCAGTACCAATATCGTGAAAATATATACCTAAGATATAGAGATATGAAGATCCGTTTCCACCCACAAAGTCCATTCCATCTCCATAATTATAGTTATCAACCCCCGGTGTTGTCCAATCGTGACCTACAAGCCTAAAATGCTTCAGATGACTATCATAAGGAGGATAGACTTCTTCTTGTTGACTAAAAGGCTGAAGACCATTTACCGTAAATTTTGAAAATGTCCAATACTCCAATTTTTCCCATACAGTTCTGATAAAAGAATAAGCCCCATCTTCATTTAAAGGTTCTACTCTTGGTGATTCACCCGGAAAACCAACTACCGAGATACTTTTTCCTTCAATTCCTTGAGAATGATTTGGTGCGCCACCACCATCTCCGATTTCATAATCACAAAAAGTAAATAATCCTCCGGAACAAAATTGGTAATTGTCAGAGTCATCATCGTGACTATTTTCATCACTATAGGCTACTCCCAAATCTCTAATATAAACAGCGTCACCTGCTTTCAAATGTTGTCTTGCCCATCCGGTTGTCTTGCAAGGTCCATCTGTTTCATTGGTGGTAATATAAAGTCCTGAATTATTATCATTACCATTGATATTGTCAATAAAATAAATATGATTGCCTCCCAATGCTCTTGTATGAAAAGGAATAGAGTTACTTGTTCCTTCTAGTGTTGTAATGGTAATAGAAGTATTTGGAAAATCCCCTCCTGTAAGCATATTGGAATTTAGAAAAAATGTAATTCTCTGCATTCCTAATGGTACTTTGGGATTTGACGTCGCAGCCCATTCGGCATAATCCGAATCTTTCTTTAAATCAACACCACCAACAGTAACATAAGATTCATTTCTTGTTTGTCCAAAACCTCTACCCCAAATAGAAACAGCCATTCCTTTAGTCGCGGACTGCTCCCAACCGGAAACTGCTCCATCCGTCAAATCAGAAAAATGAATAATTGGATAAGATTTTTCTGTAGATCCCTGAATACGGTATTCATCCGCTCCAACATCTATTTTATCACCAATAGGTCGCAAATCCTTATCAAAATCATCGGTTAAACCCGCTAATTCAACACCTGATTCAACCAATCCATTTATATCCGAAGCTAAATGCAAATCGCCATTTGATGCATTAACAAACCAACTCGCTACGGCATCTGTAACATTGTCCGAAACATCCGCTGTACCTCCACTTCTTGAAGTAATCGCCTTGTTTGTAAGGTTATTTTTTATTATACCTCCATTAGTAGCAGCAAATCTATATTCAATAGCATTTGGATAATTGTGATTTAAAAATATTGTATTATTATATACTTTTACATTGTCAGCGGATTCAAGCCCAATACCAACATCACTTTGTCCGTGGTTTTTAGGATGATAAATCATATTGTTTCTGATAATACCGCCATGATGAGCACTGCTGTTTAAGCCAAATCCTATTCCTCTATCGCAATCTATAATAAGATTGCGCTCTACAAGGGTATTCTTTGAATCATTCCAGAAATGAATACCGTGCTCCGAAAGCCCGGCACTACACCAAAATCCCATTATTTCATTATCACGAATTTCCCATCCAATAGCTGAATGTGCATCTATTCCACCGGTATAACAAGAACCATTGTGATTCCAAACAAACTGACGTCCTGATTCTGTTAGCTCTATTTTACAATTCTTGATTATTCCATAATTTACAAAATATCCATTTCGCGAATTGATTTTAATAGCTTGTTGCCCGGGGTCGATGATATGTACATTACTTATTATCACACCTATAACATCCGAGTCACTCCCACCCATTATATGAATAGGATGATCTTTAGCTTTTTGCAAAGTCAAATCAGCTATTGTAACATTTGATGCTATGATTTGGAATATCTCACTAGAAACATAGTTACCATCCAGAATAACAGCAGATCTATTTCCGCTTTGTGATTTTACGCTAATTCCGGCTCTTGATATAAGTAAAAAAGCTCCCTCGAGATCGTATGTACCATCAGCAATCAGAATATCTGCATCCATACCATTGTTAGCATTTTGAATTGCTGTTTTGAGTTGACCTACGGTTGAAACTATAACAGTCGCTGCTGCATTAAAAGAAATAATAAATGTAATGATTAATAAAAGTATCTTTTTCATAATTATTAGGAGTTGGTTCTTGAAACAATATGCTATGCTCAAAGATAGGGAATTATTTAATAGTAAAGATGCTTTATAGTATTGATATGCTTCAAAAACTGCTAGAAATTTCACAAAAAATGTTGGCTAGAGCAATAGCAAAAGGCAATAATTACAAACCGGTCAGATTTGTCAGAGATTGATTTTGATTTACATCAAAAAACTCAATAAAATACCCGCGGCTATTGCAGAACCGATTACTCCTGATACATTTGGTGCCATCGCATGCATCAATAAATGATTGTTAGGATCAGCTTTCAGTCCCTCTATTTGAACCACTCTGGCACTATCCGGAACGGCAGACACACCTGCTGCACCTATCATTGGATTTATAGGATTATCTTTGGGTGAAAGCCAATTCATCACTTTGGCAAACAAAACTCCGCCTGCTGTTGCAATCACAAATGAAAGTGCCCCTAATACAAATATCAGTACAGAACTTTTGGTTAAAAATATATCTGCCTGAGTGGAAGCCCCCACGGTTACTCCAAGCAAAATCGTCACGATATCTATCAATGAAGTTCTCGCTGTCTCTGCCAACCTACCCGTAACACCACTTTCTTT
>JALVAD010000305.1 GCA_027011385.1 Saprospiraceae bacterium
ATAAAATACCAATCAAATGATATAAAAAATGATGCATTGGAAGTAAATACAAACAAAAAAATATTTCTTATATATCCAAATCCAACATATAGTATCGCAAAGATGCTGATAGCAAATTATGGCATTGGCAAATACAAATTGGAGATTTATAATATTATAGGCAAAAAACTTTGGGAGGATAAATTGATACTTTCCAAAAGTAATTTACTAAGATACGATTTTTCTTTTTTAAGAAAAGGTACTTATATCATCGCTCTTAAAGATAAATATGGAAAATTGATAACAACTAGGAAATTAGTAATTATTTCAGTCTAAATCCTATGCAGTATTTAAAATTCCTATATCCGCTTTTTGCATTGTTTTACTTTCAGACAAATGCACAAACTATAACCAACTACAGGCTGAAACAATTAATAGAAAACAATCCAAGGCTTTCAAAGTCCTTTGTGGGAGTTTCTGTATATGATTTGAAAAACGATAAAGAAATTCTTGCTTATAACTCAACTAAAAACTTTATTCCTGCTTCAGTTTTGAAATTGCTGTATACTCTATCTGCCATTGAGAGTAAAGGGAAAAATTATAAATTTCATACGCAAATAGCTTATACTGGAAAAATTCTATTTGATGGAACTCTTCAAGGTGACTTGATTATTACTACTTCCGGAGATCCGACTTTTGGCTCTCACCGATTCTATAGAAATGGATACAAAAGTATTTTCAAAATCATAAAAGATGTACTGGCAAAATCAGGGATAAGATGTATTGAAGGAAATATTATTTTAGTTTTAGACAAACAATCCTATCCTGTTCATGGAAGTTGGACTATCGAAGATATTGGTAATTATTATGCAGGCGGATCCTGGGGATTAAATTTTAATGAGAACTTATACAAATTAAGATTCAGCTTAGGAAATAAAGTAGGTGCTCCAACCAAAATCCTTAATATTAACCCAAAAGTACCAAACATAACCTTAAAAAATAATGTTCTAGCTGGAGAAAAAGGCACAGGAGACAATTCGTACATTTATGGATTACCTTATGATTTTCATCGTGAAATAAAAGGTACTCTCCCTCTAGGAAAGAAAACATTTACAATAAAAGGGTCAATTCCAAATCCTCCACTCTCCTTTTTAAGACTTTTGGGTGACTATTTTGACGATAACAATATATATTTTACAGATCTCGAGATAAGAAATAATGATTTCCAAAACAAAACCAAAATACATGTTTTCGAGTCTCCGGAATTATTTCAAATTGTGAAGACTTGCAATAACTGGAGCATTAATCTTTATAGTGAATCATTATCCCAACTTCTTTGTTTAGAATCAAATCATCCTGCCGATTATTTATACGAAAAAGAAATCAAAATGTTTTTCCAAAGATATAAAACTGATTTCACAAATGCTCAAATTGTTGATGGATGTGGATTATCTTCCAAAAATCATATTAGTCCAAAGACTCTTACCCGTTTCATAAAAGAGATGATTGATGAATTAGAGCTTTTCACTGTTATTGACATCTTACCAAAAGCAGGTGTTGAAGGATATGCAAAAAAAATTCCGATAAAAAACCTCTGGATAAAAAGTGGTTCAATCCAAGGAGTTTTAAATTATAGCGGGATATTCAAGAGCAAAACGGGCAAATACTATTCGTTTTCCTTCATGACCAACAACAACAATGAAAATATTAAGCTAAAAGCTGATATATTTGAAGTGATTAGACAGCTGATAAAATATATTTAACACTTTACATCAAAAAAACTGATTGTTATTACTTGCATTATATTCATTTTAAACATACCTTTGCATCTCGTAATTTTTATTATTAATAAAAGACTCCGTATTCGTGAAAAAAGCATTAACAGTTTTAACAATAGTTCTAATATTTCTACACACGCAAATTAATGCGCAGTCTGTTCATGAAATTTTGGGTGAATCTTACAATATATCTGCCGGGATTCATTCCGGTGTCTTTGATAGTAATCACAATGGAGCATATCCATTAAACATTGGTGTGGTCTTACAATATGATTATTATCCTGACGTCAGAAGCAATCTATATTTTGGTGGACAATTAGGTTCTTTCTTCGCTTTCAGTGGCGATGACAAATATGGCAGAAAGACTAGAGATGTATTTGTGGATTTTACATTTTATCCGGGTATTTCACTCCCTCTGGAAAAGAGTACGGTCAAGAGTAAGAACCCCGGTAAGGTAATAAAATATCTTAAAGATGTAAGAAGACTGAATGTATCCTTAGGATTTACAGCTGTGTTTCCAACCAGAAAAAGATCAGAGGGCTCAGGAGTGAATACAGATGCGATAAAACCGGGGATTGGTTTTGCACTTAAAGCTAGCTATGAGTTAAAAAATAGAATTTCAATTTTCTTAAATATTACCAGAATAAACAGAGATTTGGACGGATATGCATTTACGGGAAATAATCCTAACAAAAGTAATGTTAACCAAGTCACCTATATACATAAATTAGGGATTATTT
>JALVAD010000306.1 GCA_027011385.1 Saprospiraceae bacterium
GATATTTGTATCCAGAATGAAGGCGTTTTCATCTTTTTTCAACTTCACCGGCAACAGAACCATGTACCAGCCTGCAAGACGTATTGGTTGAGCAATTCCGATTGTCACTACCTGAGGCCAAAACAAATAGATTTTTCCCATGAATGTAACGCCCCGCATCACCTGCCGCAAACTGCGAGGCAAGGAGAATTGATAAAAGATGAGCAATGATCGGAGCAACCAGCTACCAAAACCGGCCAGGGTTTGCGGTCAGTGTGAATGCGGTTGTTATACATTTATTTTACAGCTTTTTTATTTTAGGACGAAAGAATTTATCAAATTTTTCAAGTGTTTCCATAAACCACTGGTGTTGATTTATCCAGTCAGATTTATCACTAACATTTGCTTTTTTCTTCAAATATACCCACGATACTTTTTTGTCTGGAATTTCATCCCAAATTAAATCTTTGCTAATTTGCTCGTATGACGGAGTTTCAAATTTTTCTTTTAGCTTCCTAAAATCTTCTTTGGAGTTATCTGTATTAACTAAAAATTCAACTCTTAAAAAATTATCTCTCACACTTGAAACTGCTGCCATATGAAAATAGCTCTTTCCAAGCGCAAAATTTGTCCAATGTTGTGGTTGTGGTTTTTGATGTCTCAAAAAGGTTCCTTTTTCTTCGAAATATTTTTTCATAGCTGTCCAATATTCCAGATTTAAAGTCTTTGCACCAGTTAGATTTTGAGTCGATGCAGCGCTTTTTATTGTCCTTGACCACTCATTTGGTTTACTAACTATTTGAAATAATGGTGCAGGAAGGCTTTCACCAATTTTATACGTTTCTATTTCTATTCCGAAAAAATTAAATTGTTCATCAGTTATTCTATTGAGCCAATCAATTGTAGCTCTATGTTCTTCTGTGAATTGCTTTGCTATCCATATTACAGTAACAGCATCTAATCCAGCAGCATAAGTCATTATTTGTCCTAAATGAGTATGGTCTGTTTTTTCAAGTTGATTTTCTATTAAAACATAATGGTCATCAATAGTATTTTTACAAAGAATATCTGCTCTAAATGGACCAACATTTTTTTCTTGGGTAATTACTTCCAGTTCAATTTGAACAACATCACCTAATTGTTTTATGTTTTCATCTCTTGCTAACCAAGGTGTAAAATCTGATGCTTCACCTCTCCAAAGTTCTCTAACGTCAACTTTCTTGAGTTTACCAATTTTCATATTCTTAAACTTATCAAATCATGTTCATTACATGTATAACGGTTTCGCATAACCTGATATGGGTTTTAGGCCGGGACTAAACAGATGATAATAGTATATTTTTAATGTAAATTCGGTTCAGGATAAGCCAGGGGTAATATTCAGGTTGATGCGGTTGTTATCTTTTTATTTTTAGGAGGATGTGATGGAAGGAATAATTAAAGCAATACTGGAAGAATTACTCGCAGACATTCAGGAACAAAACCTTATCGAAAAAAAAGGCGAGGCTATAAGGAATTACTGTATGTTCATGTCTGAGTGGAGAAAGCAATATGGCTGTGATGAAAATGAGGATATTGAAGAATATATTTCATGTCGCCTGGTGGGTGTTGATTTTGAGTTAAACTCAATTACGCTGGAAATTGACCGGGAGATAATGAAAAAAGGATTTAACTTTGGAAACGTGAAGGTTGATTTAAGTTCTGTGCAGTTAAGATAACTCCCCGCATCACCTGCCGCAAACTGCGAAGCAAGGAGACTGGGTAAAAGATGAAAGATGATCGTGCCGATAGCCTACCAATACCCGCCAGGGTTTGCGGTCAGCGTGAATGCGATTGTTAGACAATTATTTGAGATGGTTATGTTTTATACAATTTGTGATATTCCGTTCTGGATTATAAGGATTATAGTTGGGAAAGATTTTGACTTTTTTAGGGCCAAAAACTTCAGCATTATTGAGTGCATTGCTTTATTTTGTGCATTTCTTATTTTAATAGTCAATCCTTTATATTTATTTATTTGCTCATTGATGACATAGCAGCATCGTGGAGTAATTTTTCTTTGGTTGTAATAAGTTTGCAATGATGCCTTGAAAGTGTTTCAATTATTCCTTTTCTAAGATTGGCTTCTTCAGGGGTTGTATACGGAGATGATGATAGCTCTTTAATTATTTTTATTAACTCGCTTAGAGAATCATTTTTTGATTTTGACTCTTCAAATGAGCTTTGTTTTGCAATGATGTTTGGGTCTGAAGTCATTATGTCAATAGATGCCTTATTTAATTCTGCTTGCCATGATAGCATAGAGTCTTTTATATCATTTAATACTTTTCTTGATTGATTTGTCTGGATGCAACTTAGAATCCAAAATATAATTGACAACCCAAGGCTTATGTACGGGATATAATTGTTGGCATTCATTTTAATTAAATAATTTGATTTATAGATTATTATCTTTTGTCATCGAGGTAGAACTACCGGTTACCCGGTAGCCCCCTCACGGATCCCTGC
>JALVAD010000307.1 GCA_027011385.1 Saprospiraceae bacterium
CGTTTAAAGTTGTGATTTGTGTTTCAATATTTATAAGTGGATGCATTGGCTTTTTTCTCATAAATGTTTATTATTGATTTTATAAAAGATGAATTACTGAATTGTTAATGCTCACATAAGTGATTTGTGGATTATGAAGTAAATACTTCTTACCCTTATTAAATATAACCGTATTAAAATAAAAATAAATTTTCAAAAATATGTATGATATTTTGCAGTTGAATGATATGCTAGTGGCTGAATTAAAAGAATTGGCAAAAAGTTTAGGTCTTAAAGGAATTAACCGTTTGGCTAAACAAGATCTGATTTATAAAATACTCGACGAACAAGCTGTCAAAGGTGGTGGATTAAAAAAAGAAATAGAAGAGAAAGAAGCTGAGAAGAAAGATAACAAAATAGATAAGAGTAAAGCTAAAAAAACGCCCCGAGTTCAAAAAAGAAAAAGATCAGAAAAAAAAGTAGAGGATAAGCCGGCAAAAGAATCTGACAATAAAAATGAAGAAGCAGAGGATAAATCTAAAGTAGAGAAGCCTAAAGAAGAAAAAAGCCCTAGTAGGCAACGAAGAAGGAGGAAGGTCACACCAGTTAAAATTGAGAAAGGTGCTGATAAAAAAGAGGAAGTTAGAAATGAGGAAGATAAAGCTAAAGTTGAAAAGGTTGAAAACAATAAGGAGACCAAAAATGTGAAGGAACAAAAGACTTCTCGAAAACAAGAGCCAACAAAAAATGAAGAACCTAGAACTAACAATAGAAATAAACAAGGTGACTCTAAAGCTGATGGAGAAAAAATGAATAGGGATAATAAAACAGAAAATCAAAATCCAAGACCTCAGAAAAAACAGTATAATAGCAATAATAATAATAATAATAAGCAAGAACCTAGAAAACTTAATCACTTTAGGCCTGAATTGGATGGCATTGTAGAGGGAGAGGGGGTAGTAGAACTTATGTCAGATGGTTATGCATTTTTAAGAAGTGGTGATTTCAATTATTTATCTTCCCCTGATGATATATATGTATCACCTTCTCAAATAAAATTATTTGGGCTTAAGACAGGTGATACGGTTAAAGGAGCGATTAGACCACCAAAAGAAGGTGAAAAATACTTTGCATTGTTAAGGGTTAATATGATAAATGGTGTTGATCCCAGTATAATTCGTGAAAGAGTACCATTTGATTATTTGACCCCTCTGTTTCCTACTGATAAATTTAAGTTAACCAGACATCCGGAAGGTAAAGATATCGGTAATCGTATGATAGATCTGTTTACTCCGATTGGTAAAGGTCAAAGAGGATTGATTGTTGCACAACCAAAAACAGGTAAAACATTTTTACTTAAAGATTTAGCAAATGCGATTTCAAAAAATCATCCGGAAATATATATGATTGTCTTATTGGTTGATGAGAGACCTGAAGAGGTCACTGATATGAAAAGGAATGTTGATGCGGAAGTAGTAGCTTCAAATTTTGATGAGCCTGCTTCAAATCACGTTAGAGTTGCGAACATGGTCTTAGAAAAGTCAAAAAGGCTCGTTGAATCAGGTCATGATGTTGTAATTTTATTAGATTCAATTACCAGATTGGCTAGAGCATATAATACAGTAGCTCCATCTAGTGGAAAAGTATTATCAGGAGGCGTTGAAGCAAATGCTTTACATAAACCAAAGAAATTTTTTGGGGCAGCTAGAAAGATTGAAGATGGAGGATCATTGACTATATTAGCTACTGCATTGATAGATACCGGTTCCAAAATGGATGAAGTTATTTTTGAAGAATTTAAAGGAACAGGTAATATGGAATTGCAATTGGACAGAAATCTAGCTAATAAGAGATTGTATCCTGCTATTGATCTAACTAAATCTAGTACACGTAGAGAAGAGCTTTTGCAAGACAAAGAGACTTTGAGTAGAATGTTTATTTTGAGAAAACATCTTGCTGATATGAAACCGGATGAAGCAATGGAGTTTATCCGAAATCAAATGATAAGAAGCAGAAATAATGAAGAGTTTCTAGTCTCAATGAATGGTTAAATATAAAATTTTATTAAAAATATAGAGTTAAAGTAAAACTTTTAATTAAAATTTTGATAAATAATAAATAAAAGTTACCTTTGCAGCTCTTTTGAATTAAATGATTAACTTTCTCTGATATAGAGAATAAAAATGTAGTGAAATGAAGCGTACTTATCAACCATCCAATAGGAAAAGAAAGAACAAACACGGATTTAGATCAAGATCAGAGACTAAAAACGGTAGAAAAGTGTTGGCAAGAAGACGAGCAAGAGGAAGAAAGAAACTTTCTGTTTCTAGTGAGTATAGCCGTAAATAATACTTTTTACATTGGTTAGATGTGAAATAAATTTATAGAAAGAAGGTCTGTTTTGACCTTCTTTTTTGTATATTGCAATATGCAAAAATTTACACTTAAGAAAAAAGAGATCCTATCCAAGAAAAAACAGATTGAGGAACTGTTTTTAGATGGCAG
>JALVAD010000308.1 GCA_027011385.1 Saprospiraceae bacterium
ACCTACAATAGAGAGGAATATTGTAATAAATGTTGATGATATCATATATTGTCAAGCCGATAGATCTTGGACGACAATCTATTTAAAGGATAAAATCAAAATAGTAAGCTCAAAGAATTTAAGCACATTCGAAAGGGTTTTATTGCCATATGATTTTTATAGAACCCATAGATCTTATCTAATAAATTTGGCTGAGGTTAAATCTTATGTCAAGAGAAGAGGAGGCAAAGTGATGATGTCAAATGATAATGAAATTGAGATATCTGATGCAAAAAAAGCTGCTTTTATTAAGAAATTGAATATTGTTGAATAGGTAGTGTCCGGAGAACCCAACTCGGAATGCGAAAAAATAAAATACGCCCTCCTAAACTCATAATACCATTTCGTTTGTGGAATGTGCACCTTTATAAAATGCTTTGATTTACCCCTTGAAATGTACTGATTTTGTGTGTATCTTTACGAACGTAATATTGTATTTATAGAAAATAATACATCAGTTATGAAACATTTCAGTTTGGTTATGATATTGTTTGTTTTTTCATTTCTTTCAGGATTTGGTCAATTGAATAGTATTTCATTAAAAAAGAATAGTTTATATTTTCAAATAAATAATCATTTAGAAAAAAGAGGTACCAAAAAATATAGCAATTCCAATCCTGATTTTGCAATTGGTTATGAGAGGCTATTATGGAATCGTGGAGATAATAGCATATATCTTGGAGTCAGAACAGGATTGTACAAAGAATATGTTTTAACAGGCTATGGTTGGGATCATCCAATAAAAAAAAGATTCTTTTTTGGAGTTTCTCCAGCATATACAATGGACATCACTTCAAAACTCAGATTCCAAGCAAATTTTCTTTTAGATATATTATTCCCGAATGATTATAATGAGACATGGTGGTATTTCGGATTCGAGCCATCTATGCAATACACGTTTAAAAATTTTTATTTTAGTTTTACTTTAACAAAAGGTGTTTTTATTTTCTTTGATCCAGTAGCTTATCTTGATAAGGCGGGAATAAAAATTGGAGTGGTCTTTTGAAATAGTATGTTTAATCTATATATAATAAATTTAAAACTATGAAATATAATATTTTAAATAAGATGCACGACATTATAAAGTTATCATTATTCGGATTTTTATTATTGTCAAATGGAATAAATGCACAAGACACAGTTGGAATTATTTTTGACAAAATATTATTTTATGAATCCGCCAATGAACCACTTCAAAAAAAAGATAGAATCTATTCAAATAGTTTTAAACCGGAAACAAGATTTATAAATATTGAATTAACTGTAAAAAATTTAGAGTATAAAAAATCATCGCATAAGTACAAACTAATTTTTGTTTGGTTAAAACCTAATGGAGAAAATTTTGGAAAAATTAATGCATCTTTTAATGTTAAAAAAAATTGGGAGAAAGCTTATATTAACAGAGGTTGGGGCTATGAGAAAAAAGGTAATTGGGCAGTTGGTGTTTATACCGCTCAAATTTTTGTTGATGGAAAACTATTTGCTGAAAAAAAGTTCGTAATAGATTCTGCGAAAAATAATGTCAAAGCAACAAAAATAAATACACCTTATAGTATAAAAAAAAGATATAGTTTTATTGGACTAAGCTTTTATGATGCATATGTAATAGGTAGTTATGATGGTATTAGCTTTTTTAATTCAGGAGATGAAATTATTGGAGTTCCAAAATTAACAAATGGCAAGGGAGCTCAATTCAAATGGGGATTAACGGGTGATTGGTCTTCAATGGAATTTGCATATTTACTAACGGTACATGATTTCACAGCAGAAATACCTTATGAACCGGATAGTATCTATATTGCCACAGGCAAGGCTTATCTAAATGTTGTTAAATGCTTAGATTTTAAACTTTATAGTCATATCAGTAAGAATTTATTTTGGTATGGTGGCTTAGATTTGTCAATCTCTTGGACAAACATTAAAAATATTTCATATTCTTTTTCAGATCAAGATAAATTGGGGAAAGCTACTTATAGTGGGTTGATTTTGGGATTAGAAGGAGGCTTTTTATGGAATCCGATAAATAAAACAAGTGTTTTTTTGGGAGTATCACCTGCGTGGCAGGTTGAAAGTTCTTTAAAAGGTATATTAAGGAAAAAATATAATATTAAAAAATTTAATAATTTTAGATTAGGGCTGGATTTTGGTGTCACATATAATTTTAGAGAATAATAGGTCGAAGTTCTTAAATAAGGAAATAATACTAAATATGATATATGATTAGTATAAGAGAGGTGTGGCGAAAATGATTGCAAATTAACCTGGAAAAAGAAAAGATATACAACACCTTTTGCTTGATATTTACGAAATACAAATATTCGATAATTTAGTGGTTGGGAAGTACGGAATGATTCGAATTAAATTTAGAAATTATAATTTTCATATAGTAAACCTCATATAATTCTTAAATCAATATGGTTTGTACGTGTGGAATAATTT
>JALVAD010000309.1 GCA_027011385.1 Saprospiraceae bacterium
GCTATATATACTATTATACAAAACGCATTATTTAAACATGATGCTTTAAAAAAACAACCATTTTTTAATTTATAAAACCTTTAATTATGAAAAAAACTATTTTACTTTCGGCATTTTTATTATATTCAATTTTCAGCTTTGGTGCTAATAGGACTTGGGATGGTGATGGGGGAGACAATCTTTGGGAGACTGCTTCAAATTGGTCTGGAAACCAAGTACCTGGACCTACTGATAATGCCATTTTTGATGCTGTGACAGTTACAGTTAGTGGTACTCCCCCAACTAGAGTACAACGATTACAAATAAAAGGAGGAGCAGATGTCACACTTGATTTAGATTTAAATATAAATGATGGTACTTTAGGATTTCATTCAATACAATATATGACAGGAGGTGGCACTCTCACAATAGCAATTGGAAATACAATTAATATAAATACTACCACAGCTAAAAATGGTATATTTTTTCAAAATGCACCTGCAATGCTTGTAAATAATGGCAATATCAATATTGCTCAAAGCGCTGATGCAATAAAAGTAGATTTAGGTTCTTTTACTAACAATGGAGCAATAGTAATCACTGACCCCAATTCATCTAGAGCAATTTACTTAAAATCAGGAGCATCTTTTACAAATAATGGTTCTATCGATATTTCGGGAGTTAAAAGCGGAAATGATGGGTTGTATATTGATGAAGATCTCACAAATACAGGCACAATCACTATTGATGCCACAAGTGGCGACGATTGCATCCACTTAAAAGGTGGAACATTCCAAAATGATGGGACAATCACAGTTAATGCACAAGGAACTGCAGGTAATAATGGATTTGAGATAAAAACCGGAGCAAAACTGATAAACAATAATTCAATTAATGCTGATGGAGGAGGGACAAGTGGTAGAGCAATCGTTGTTGATGCAGGAGGAGAATTAGAAAATACAGGTACAATAACTGCTACTGGGGGAAATGCTTCAAGACGTATTGCAACATCTGGAACTTTCAGCAACGCCAAAGGAGCAACAATTGAATTTGGAAGCGGAAAAATCTATGTTGATGGAGGAACATTTACCAATAATGGCTTGCTTAAATCTGATTGGGCTAATGGACTGAACCTTAACTCTGGTTCAGCTACAAATAATGGCTTCTATGATTGGTCTACTAGCGAGTTTGATACAGATAACGGAGTCTCTCTAACAGATGGCAACGGAGAGGTTACAGCCTCAGGATGCGATGTTGATATCGCTGAAGTTGATTATCATTGGGATGAAGACGATCCTCTTAATGGTTCTACCGGATGGGATGCAGCGGCAGATGGTACATTTACTATAGGTACGAAAGAAGTAAAAAACTATCCTCCTACTGTAATAACTGACGAATATGGAACCGATGTGCAAATAAAAATAAGAGAACTTTGTGTTACCGCTATCCCAATAGAACTCCTAAAATTTACAGCTAAACCTACAAAGAGCTCTATTCTCCTAAGTTGGACAACACTTACAGAGGCTAATACGGATTATTTCTCCATTGAAAAAAGTAAAGACGCTAAGTTTTTTGAAGAAATCGGTACAGTAAAAGCAGCCGGAAATAGCAGAAAGCAATTGGAATACAGCTTGGAGGATACCGGAGATTTAGCTGGAGTCAATTATTATAGACTTGTTACTTATGATCTTGATGGTAATTATAAGTTAAGTGAAGTACTAAGAGTATCTAGGAGTAATCTAGAGCAATTTACCGTATATCCGACAAGACTCAACAAAGGTGAACTTTTGAATATAAATATTGAAAATAGCACAACTGATGCGATTTTATCAATTTATAATAGCACCGGAGTTTTGGTTTATTCAACGAAGATTAGCGAAGGGGGGAAGAAGATAATTACAATTGATGATAAGTTCAGTCAAGGCATTTATTATGTCAAATTATTGCATATTAATGAAGTTGATATTAAGAAGTTTTTCTTATTTAATGAACGTTTGTGAGTTTGTATAAGTGTATTTTGCAAAAGCGAGGTCAGAGACACTCGCTTATCAAGGACTTATGTTATGACACATCTTTTAATAAGTGTAATAACGAAAGCTTTCTCATGAGAGAATTGATTCAAGTTTTAGCACCCATCCCCGACCCTTCCCTCACAAAGGGAAGGGAGAAGTGGAGGTGATTGATTAATAAAAATAACTATTTGAAAATTATCTTGTCTTATAACTAAATGGTATTAAAAAAAAAGCGTTGCCATTGCGGTTTACCCCGTGAAATAGGCTTCGCCTAAATTGAAAATTTATTTCACTGGGGTTAACCCCGTGAAATCAACGAAGTATTTCACTAGGGGTTGCAACTTCCTCCCTTGTAAGGGAGGATTGAGGTGGGTTCTAAATAAAAAATTATGAAAATATTTTTATACAAATATGGAGTTTTGACGTATTTCACTTTATTTGTGCCAAATATTTAACTTGCGTAGTTACTATTTATGTACATAAAC
>JALVAD010000310.1 GCA_027011385.1 Saprospiraceae bacterium
CTTAGAAGGTAATATTGAACTACCTGTTTCCAGAGGCAAAAAGCATTGGATTGAAAGGTGGTTGGATTAATGAATGGAAAAAATGAAAATATGGTTCATAGTGCTGAAAATAGAAATATGCAAATAAATATCATAAGAAAATTACTTCTATTCTGAATAATGATCCTCTTGAAGTATTTAGTGATCAACTTATTGTATAATTAATAAATTAAATAAAATTAGAAAATTATGAAAAACTTACTATTCCTTTTTATACTAACAATCCTCATATCCTGCAAAACAATCGTAGGTGATGGAATTCTCACAAGACAAAATCACGGTTCATATAGTAATTACCAAAAAGTTGTTATAGGAAAAATGATAAATGTAAATATGGAAGCAGCAACCGCAGGAAATAATAAATCTGTTACTATCGAAACGGATGAAAACTTGCATAAGTATATAGATGTAATCGAAAAAGATAATACTCTTTTGATAGACGTAAGGAAAGGATATAAACTGAAAGCAAATAAATTAAATCTTGATATTTATACACCACAGGATTTGTTTTTAGTTAATAAAAATTTTAGCAATATCAACGTCGGTGGAATTGAGTATATTAATATGAATTTGGAAAATAAAGGATCAGGTAAAATTGTAGCAGATGCTCATAATGCTGATGTTAAAGTCAATCAAAGTGGTTCCGGTACCATTAAAGTATATGGTCCTATTAATAGAACAATAGATGCAAAAAATACAGGATCAGGTAATATCATTTTAGGAGGCGATAATAATATGGGGGTGACATTGGATAATAGTAGCTCCGGTAATATTGTTTTAAATGGGGGTTCAAAGGATGTCGTTATTAAAAATAGTGGTTCGGGAGAAGTTATAACCTTAAAATTCCAAACCGAAAATGCATCAGTAAATAATAGCGGCTCAGGAGATTGCTATATCAATGTGTCAAATCATTTAAATGTGAAAATATCAGGTTCAGGCAATGTGAAATACAAGGGCAATCCTAGAATAAATGAAACGAATACCGGTTCAGGGAAATTGATAAAACTTTAAGAATGGATAATTATCACCACCACAACAAAAAAATCAATATCCCATGATTAGGCTTAGGGAAAACATATTAGTATATTTTTGTATTTATTAAAAACGAATCGTTTTAAGCTCAAAGGATTCATAGGGAAGATAAATAAGGTGATTCTTCAGAATTAGCATTGTCAAAATTTTAGAATTATTTTGAATAATTCGGTAAAATCAATTTTAATCAAGATGAAACAATAAATGCTGTGGCGAACATAACCGAATTTATATTCATTCGCCATTGCAAATGGGAGTATCCATTTTTTTTTGATAAGACCGTTTTATAAACTTAATTCATTAAAAATTCTAGAGGACAACTCATTTTTAGTTGCCTTTAGATAATCATCTTCACTGCATGGAAGAAAATAAGAGTTTGATTTATTATTTCCTGGAATTTTCACCCACCATCTACCTGTTTTTGAGCTCTGAACAAATTCTAGCGAGATGTCATATTCATTCAATTCAACTACAAATTTTGAAATTGAATTGTGAGAAACAGAATCATCACTAGTCTTTTGATCTAAACCATCAATGTAGTACCAAATTAATTGACTTACAAGCATTGCTCCTTGGCTATGGAAATCAAATTTCGGATCGTATCCTATTATATCGATAAGGTTGGTTTTGGTATTTAGACCTAAGTATTTCATTATTTGGCACGCTTCTTCTGAAGTTAAACCACTAGGGGAGGTATTCTTTATGCCCGGAACCTCTGAGTATCTAATACTATCTAGATTAAACATCATCATATCAACATCTCTCAAAACAGGTTCGATTTCCTTGTAATCATTTCTGTATTTTCCCAATCTCATAGAGTTATTGAGTAATTTCGGTTTTAATTTCTGAGTATTGAACAAATGAGTTTGATAGGCTATTAGCTTGGCTTTATTTATATTTTTTGATTTAATTAGCTTATTGTGAATTTTTTCATCAAAAAGAATATCGCCCGATTTTTCAACAAAGGCTATATTAAAAAAGTTGTGTTCAAATGATTTTATTTGCGATTCAAATTGACTACTGTCAGAGCCGATAAGTAATACATTTATTTTATTTAAAACTAATTCTTTTAAAATTGGAATTATAAATTCAGAACTAGTATTCCGTACATTGCCCAGGTCTGCAATAAAAACATTCTCAAAAGGGAAAGTAGTTTTGTAAAGCTCTCTTCTCACTGAATCTGCTTTTGTTTCATCAATACCAATCAGAGCCAATACCTTCTTCTTGTCTTCAAATTTGTCCGGTGCTTTTTGAATTTTGTTTGCCATTGACTGACTATCTTCAAAAATCTCAAAAAATACCTCGGAGTCTTTAAACCAATTTTTCATTATTGTTGTTTATTTTATGTATTGTTTTAGAATAATCACAAAAATAATAATAAAATATTAAATCGTGTAAACA
>JALVAD010000311.1 GCA_027011385.1 Saprospiraceae bacterium
AAACAATACAAATAAAGAAAACAAACCAACACATGCAAACACAACTCAAATCTCAAAAAACAAGGATACAAAACCTAAAAAAGAAAATTTGGAATACACCAATAAAGCCTTAAAAAACCGGAAACTTCTAAATATTTCTGATATAAACAATAAAAATTTCTCATTAATCGAGAACTTTAAGCCTCATAAAAAATTGAAAGCAAAAAGCCTTTGGGGAGATCCTACCGGTTGCTACTCTTTTGGACCAAAATTTAGACTAAACTGGTTATTAGGGGTGGAAGCCGGAATACTTAAACCTTTCAAAAATTTAAGTTATAGAGGTGTCGAACCAAATGAGGTATTTGATGTAAGAAATGCTCATGAAAAACCATTAGAAGGACTGCAAGCAGCTATTTTCACAAAGCTTATCAGAGAGGATATTCCGTTTTATGCAAAACTTGGGGTATCTTATACCAGAATTACAGATAGACTAAAGTATAATTATTCATATATAGAGCACGATACTATTCAAGGTATCATTTCTATTACCAAATCTGAAAATGGAGATACACTGACAGTAATAATGGGAGATATCGTGAGAGATATCAATATTGAAAGAAATCTAAGCCAACATTATTATTTTCATCTAATAGATATCCCTATTACTTTGGGATATAGATTTCCATTCAAAAGCTTTGCATTGGAAACAGAACTTGGGGCGATATTCAATATAAGAACAGGAAAAACCGGAAAAATACTATCAGCGCCAAATACTATTGTACCTGTGGCAGATGCAAATTTATTTAAAAATAGTATTGGGTTTAGTTACTTTGCTGGACTCAATATGATTACATCAGTATCTTACAAAGGTGAAATGTTTATAAGTGCTAGGTTTAGATATATCCCTGGTAGATTTAATATTTTAGGAAATCCGATCAAGCAAAATTATAGTTTAGCCGGATTTCACATCGGATATCTCTATAATTTGACAAAACGAGGATATGATTAGATAAAGGCGGTCACCCTTTAATTTACTAAAGGGTAAACCGCCCAAGTCCACGGGTTCAATACAATTTGTACTTGAGTCATATATGCTTATTTTAATGCAAGATATGTGCCATGGCATGCCAAAAGGGCTAAGACCCTTCAAACATAAATACAATGTTGTTATATATATCTAGAGACTACTAAAGCATATCGCGCATAACTTCAGTAATATACAAAGGGAGAATGTGATATAAAATAGTATTATATAGGAAATATATCAATGTGAGATTTATAAGATATATCCATTGGTAGCATAAAAAACGCCTTAGTGAATTTGGGGAAAATCTCCTAAGGCGCTATTATTATTCACCGAATTTTTCTAAATTCAATGAAAACGACTAACTAAACAAACTAAAATTTGCATTATTTTGTAAAAATATAATCTTTTGATGAAGCTCCACTGTGACAGCTTACACATGCACCATTCATAAGTTGCACTCCTCTCATTTTGTTTCCATCAGCATCAGTTGCTATTTTACCATCAGGCATTAGCACAAAATATTCCCAATTATTGTGTTCTGCATCAAAATTATTTCCTCTTTTAACCATTCCTGTTCTAACATTAACCTGACCATTAGAATTATAAGAATATTTTAATATAGTTGCACCGATAGGATATTCATCTCCTGATCTTTTAACTCCATCTTTAAAATAAATCTTTCTTACAGTTGTTGAATCATTTCCACCGTGAGCAGCTCCTAAAGAAGGATCCATTCCTTGCTTTGTTACATCAAGACTCCAAGTATCAAAATTCGCAAAAGTATTATCATCTGCAATAAATTCTTTAGGCTCATCGTCCTTTTGGCATGATTGAAAACCAACGGCTAAAAATAAAAACAACATTGGTAAAATTGTTAAAGTAAATCTTCTCATAATTTAATTTTTTTTATTGAATAAATATTTAATCGCATATTAGTCGTAGCGTATTGTGAATCCTTACAAAATTATTTATTAAATATTGTTACCCACGCACATGTTCGCAAATAATTGAAGATTTTGAAATAGGTTTAACTCTTTTCTAAATAGTATCCAATAATAGACAGGATTTATAATATTTTTAAAAAAATATTTGTAATTTTAAGGCAAAAATCTGTCATGGAAGAATCAAGTCAATCCATTGTAAAGATGAAGGTCGGATTATGGAGAAAGATTTTATTTGTAATTGCCCCATTTATAGCTTTTTATATAGTATTTTTCACGAAATTGGATTCTCAGAATCCAGCTGTTAGCAATACTCTTGCTGTTGCTGTATGGATGGCATTGTGGTGGGTTTCAGAGATAGTACCTTTGGCAATTACATCATTATTGCCCATAGCATTATTTCCTCTATTGGGTATTATGAATGGGAAAGCTGTTTCCTCAACATATTTCAATCATGTAATTTTCTTATTTATAGGAGGATTTTTAGTTGCGCTTGCTATTCAAAAATGGAATTTGCATAAGCGTATTGCTATCAAAATACTTCAGATAGTAGGAGTTAGCCCGGGTAAAATTTTATTTGGATTTATGTTTGCTACTGCATTTCTTTCTATGTGGATTAGCAATACCGCCACTACTATGATGATGGTACCAATCCTTATATCTATAATCGTAAAACTTGAGGAACTCAATGGAAGGGCCAAGGTAAAACATTTTGCTATAGGACTTTTATTAGCAACCGCATATAGTGCTTCTGTTGGAGGTATTGCTACATTGGTTGGTACACCGCCAAATTTGTCATTTGCAAGAATATTTCACATATATTTTCCCAAGGCTCCTGAAATATCATTTTCTACATGGTTTATTTTTGCTATTCCGATTTCGGTCGTTCTATTTATAATTTTATTTTTATATTTATACTTTGTATTTGTCCGGAAAAATAAAGATTGGAAAAATATATCAAAAGATACTCTTGTTGAGGATATGAAGAATATGGGAAAAGTTAGTTATGAGGAGAAAATTATCGGAATTATTTTTGTTTTATTAGCATTATTGTGGTTTTTCAGATCTGATATAAATATAGGATTTATAAGTATAAAAGGGTGGGCTAATCTATTTGGGAATCCTAAATATATAAATGATGGAACAGTTGCAATTATTGTTGCTATTTTATTGTTTGTAATACCTTCAAAACAGGAAAAAGGAAAATTTTTGATGGATTGGAAAGCAGCTGAAGATATTCCCTGGGAAATTATTTTATTATTTGGTGGTGGTTTTGCTTTGGCAAGTGGTTTTAAAGAATCCGGTTTATCTACTTGGTTTGGAGAGCAATTAAGTTGGTTAGGAGGCGTTCACCCCATAATCATTATTATAAGTATTGCTTTGATCGTGACATTTTTAACTGAATTGACTTCAAATACGGCTACAGTTGAAACATTTTTACCGATATTGGCAGGATTGGCGATTAATATAGAAACAAACCCATTATTATTTATGCTTCCTGCAACAATTGCCGGTTCTATGGCATTTATGCTTCCTGTTGCTACTCCACCAAATGCTATAGTTTTCGGAACACGGCGATTACGGATTACTCAAATGGCTAAAACCGGATTGTTTCTCAATTTTGTCGGAGCTATTGTTTTAACTCTGTTCGTATATTATTATGGCACAAAAATTTTTAATATAGATCCTGCGGTTTTTCCTAATTGGGCAAAAGAAATAAACCATTAGTTTACGCCTTTTACATCAGACAAGCAGATGTATTTCATTTTTTGATGATATTAAATTATTTTACTATCTTTGCTTGTTTAACATATCATATTATTATGTTCAACCAAAATCTAGATGCTACCGGAGCTTCATTTTCAAGTGAAGATAAACAATTGGATAAGGCTTTGCGACCAAAAGACTTATCCCAATTTATGGGGCAGTCTAAAATTGTTGATAATCTAAAGATTTTTATAGAAGCGGCGAAATTAAGAAGTGAAGCATTGGATCATGTATTGCTAAACGGTCCTCCCGGATTAGGAAAAACCACTTTAGCTTTTATAGTAGCCAATGAGTTAGGTGCAAATGTAAAAATAACATCCGGTCCGGTTATCGAAAAACCCGGAGATCTTGCCGGTCTTCTCACCAATCTCCAAGAGAATGATGTGCTGTTCATCGATGAAATACACAGATTAAACAATGTCGTTGAAGAGTATCTCTATTCCGCAATGGAGGATTATCGCATAGATATTATGATAGATTCAGGTCCAAATGCCAGAAGCATTCAGATTAATCTGGAACCGTTTACCCTCGTCGGTGCAACCACCAGAATGGGGCTGCTTACCTCTCCAATGAGAGCGAGATTCGGAATAACATTTCATCTTGATTACTACGATACCGAAACATTAAAATCAATAGTTTTCAGAAGTGCAAAAATTCTGGATATGGAAATCACCGAATCGGGAGCCATTGAAATAGCCAGAAGAAGTAGAGGCACTCCCAGAATTGCAAATGCCCTATTGCGCAGGGTCAGGGATTTTGCCCAAATCAAAGGAGACGGTACCATAGATGTGAAAATTGCAAAATTCGCCTTGGAAGCGCTAAATGTAGATGAATACGGTTTGGATGAAATGGACAATAAGATTCTTAGTACTATTATCCATAAATTTAAGGGTGGCCCTGTTGGAATGACAACAATTGCAACAGCCGTTGGAGAAGAAGCTGGAACATTGGAAGAAGTACACGAACCTTTCTTGATAATGGAAGGATTTATCCAACGAACGCCAAGAGGAAGAATAGTAACCAATAAAGCATATAAACATCTCGGGGTAAATAAATACGGGGGAGCAGGAAATACG
This sequence comes from Saprospiraceae bacterium, assembly GCA_027011385.1. GTDB lineage: Bacteria > Bacteroidota > Bacteroidia > Chitinophagales > Saprospiraceae > JADJGA01. The sequence continues at coordinate 4,791 of JALVAD010000311.1, forward strand.
CTGTTTGATTAATGTGTTTTTTTTGTGAAACACTCTAAACTACCAAAACACAAACTAAGTATTCCCTTTGCACATTTTTGCGTAACCTCCGCGGCACATTGCGGGAATCCCAAAACTGTACTTGTTTTCTTATGGAGTCACTAGCTTAACTTCATAACATTTAACTTCATGCCCAAAAGTATTCTGCGAATATTATTGGCATTTTGTATCATCTCATGCATTTTTTCTCTATCTCCTCTGTCGATAGCTTTTTTAAATTGATTCAAATATTCAATATATTGTTCTAATGCATCACTGATATTCTCTTTGTTATTTTCAAATATAGGCACCCATGTATCTGCCGAACTTTTGGCAAGCCTTACTGTGGATTCAAAACCTGTACTTGCAAGATTGAATATTTGCTTTTCATCTTTTTCAATTTCAAGTACTGTCTGACCCAACATAAATGAACTTATATGCGACAGATGTGACACATACGCCATATGCTTATCGTGATCTTCAGGATTCATAAACATAGTGGTCATACCTAATTGATTAAAAATCTCTATCGCTTTTTCAAGAGACTTCTCATCGCACTTATGTTCTTCACAAATGATATTGGATTTGCCTTTAAACAGGTCTTTTAGCGCTGCTTTTGGTCCAGAATATTCTGTTCCAGCAAGTGGATGCGCCGCTACAAAGCTACCTCTTTTCTCATGCTTTTCTACTTTTTTGCAAATACTGGATTTGGTTGATCCCACATCGATGACAGTAGTTTTATAAGAAATTTTATCTAAAATTCCGGGCAGGGCTTTTTTAATCCCATTTATAGGAATTGCCAAAAAAATAATATCGGACATTTGCAAAGCATCGCCAAGGGAAGACACTTCACTGACCAATTCCAAATCCAAAGCTTGTTCAATATGTTTTTTGCTATTATCTACACCGATGATATTATGTCCCAAAGCTTTTAAATCCAGAGCTATTGACCCACCTATTAACCCAAGTCCGACTATAGTTACATTCATTTTTAAGTAATTGAAAAATTATTTATTATCATCTTTATGCCATTCAGCATAAGATCTTGGCGTTTCCCTGAGAAAGACAGTTACGAGTTCAATATTTTTTGGCATATTATCTTTCAGTCTATGCACAATATCAATAAGCATATTTTCACAGGTCGGAACATAATTCACTATCATCATTCTGGGGTTTTTATCCTTGATGCTTACAAATCTGGAATCCTTATGAAGTATCAGTTGATGATCAAATTTATCGATAATATTGTCCTTCACAATTTTTTTTAAATCTGCGAAATCCATCACCATACTTCCCGCAAGTTCTCCAGAATCATAATCCACTTCTCCGAGTACAGTAACATCCAAGTGATAAGAATGTCCATGCAAATCACGACATTTTCCCTCATATCCTTCCAATGCATGAGCTGCTTCAAAGTCAAACTGTTTTGTAAGTCTTATTTTTGCCATCTATATACTATCTTTAGTAACATTAGTACAATAGTCAAAAAACATACCAACCCCATAATTGTTTAAAGGAGTTTTAGATTTATATCAAAATAAGCATTAGAACAAAGAAATATTCTGATATGGTTTTTCGGTATCTTTAAAAAATAGCAAATATTAACTATTTTTACAAGTTATGTCTATATTTTAGCCGATGAGTAGATCCCAACACCCCCTAAAACAATTATCTATACAAAGATAACATTTTTTGTATCTTTTCAACCCCCCTTTTATCAATCGGGCGCATTTTATTTGTTTATAAATTCATCTTTCAATTTGTATTCCTTGATTCCTTTGATTGCCATTCTGTAGCTTATACCTAATTCAACCATTAACCCCGTTGCTTCCTTTAAGGAAAATTTCAAGTACCTTAAACCAAAATGTAAATTTAGATTATTTTCCAATAGTGATGGTGCTCCATAGTAATACATTGGGTTAGGTTTTTCGAGTTTGATTGGATAGTTGACAATGAGCCCAGGACTCCATCCATTAAGTTGAATCCAATCTGAATCATATTCGCCAATTTTTTCTGTTATGTTTTGAACACCAAGATTTACTTCACACTGTATATTGAATTTGTCAAACCATTTACCGAATATTAAACCTATTAATAATGTTGGTGGAGCTTCAAATTGCTCCCGTGTTGAATTGATTGGATACTTCATTTTTAACTTATTTCCATAGAAACTCATATTTAATCCATAAATTATGTTGTTCTTACCTGCATAAATTAAATCAATTTTCATTCCTCCTCCAAACCCTAAATATTGAGATGGCTTTCCAATAAATTGATTAGCTAATCCCCCAATGGTCATATCAAATCTCTGACCTGATATATTTAAATAATCAAAGTCTTCAAGTTTTGCTTCATTATAAGCACTTCCTTGAAGAAGTCCGTATTTTCGCTGGTTAAATTTATAACTTGGAAATGTTAGCTTCATAAAGTATATCGAAGATTCGGCTTTACCACTTCTTATTTGTGGCTTGAATTTATCAACTTCTTTTGTCTTGTTTTTCAGACTATCAATAATATCTTGGTTGGTTACTCCATTGATTTCTGAGAGGATTGGATTTCCGTATTCATCAATTAAGTAAATGAATTCAATTTCAACATTATTAATTTCTTTTCTTTGTTCTTTTGTAAAGTCAATTCCATAGTACTTTAAAGCAAGTTGATTTATTCCGTATTTAGGACTTACATCTTGATTTAAACTATCTATCACTTGAGCATTTATATTTAGCAAGCAAAACAGTGATAATATTATTGATATTGTATATTTCATTTTATTCTTTGTGGTGTATAACTATGTTATTCGCCGAACAAATCTATAATAATTCAACCGTTTCTCAAAGGAAAATAGTAATTTATTCGTATTAAATAGCTGCACGAAAACAGGCAATTTTTTAAACTCAGGTAATTATTGTTCAGATTTTGACTTTTTTAAAGTGATTTGTGATATAACAAGTGCATTAGGACATAGACACTATTGATAAATCTCCTTAATTTCCACACCGGGATAATAGTGCTTGACGATTTCTTCGGTTTTATAACCAGCGAGAGACATTCCTATACCTCCTATTTGGCACATTCCTGCACCATGTCCCCAACCTGCCCCCTTGAATGTAAAACCTAAAGGGATACCCGAATCATTTGTTCTATGGGTGATAATTTCTATGGCAGAGCTGTACAAAAACATTTTATGCAATACTCTTCTGACTTCATAATCCTTATGAATTATTAGAGATTTTTCGTTTTCTTTGCTGTCAATATATTTGATTTCTAACTCCAAAATTCTTCCGCTACCTGCTCTTTTTTGTGGTATTAAAGAGATGACATTTTTTATTTCAATACCTAATTTATCTTTGATATTTTCTACCAACTCTTTTTGACTAGTCTTTATCTCCCATCTAAAATAGCTGCCCTCTTCATCGACATTGCCTAAGTATCTGTGCAAATCCTCTTCTTTAATATAATGTGGGCTACAAAAGGCTTTTGGGACAGAATTTACCCATTCTACTAAATTCTTTTCTTTGGTCAAATCCACATTGAAGTCGATAGGAGCGTCCGACTTATTCTGCATATAATCTCTAGGAGTATTTTCCCAAAGATTTTCAAATTTCTCCATTATTCCTCCACAAGATTTGGAATATCTTGCATCTGCTATTTTATTTTTATACATCAAAACCAAACCTCGCGTATTTTCAGCAGCTCTCTTTGAATGCTCTGTCAAGTGATTAAGCCCTTGAAACCTCTGGCAGCAATCATCATTGCAGACATCGAAACCAAGATCTATGTGCTTTTGTTCGACATTGGCAAGCATCCATGAACGAGCAACAATAGTTTGAGCTTCCGTGTA
>JALVAD010000312.1 GCA_027011385.1 Saprospiraceae bacterium
CATCTGTTTGATTTTTATTGTGTCTCTTTTTATTTTGTTTTTTTACAACTTTTTTATTTTTATTTCTTACGTTATTTTCATTTTTCTGGGCTTTACAAGAAAAAGAAAAAGTCAACATTATTGTAAATAATAAATAGCTTATTTTTTTCATTTAATTATATTTTTATTCATAGGCATTGAATGCCGTAATTTGAGTTTGGTATTTAGTATTGTTAATTTTTAGTTTTAAACCGTATATTTCATCTCCGTTTAGTTTAATACGCAAGCTTTCACCAATTATATTGCCGCTGTAAATTTTATGCCATTTACCGTTATTGTATTTTGCATAAATATCAAAATCATCAACCGAATGAGTTAACATTTGTTCGCTCAATAAAATCGTCTTTATTTTTTTTTGTGATTTGAATTCTATTGTCAATGATGGTGTTTTGTCATCTTCCTTAGGTGTCCATCTTTTTTTTAACTTAATCCCTTCGTTAAAAGCATTTTTCTTATTATTATAAATTACTTTTGGTATGTATTTATCTGAAAGATATGACGAAGCACTAATAGTAAAGTCTTTTGTCGTTAGGGGGACTGCATGCCAAGTAGGGATACGATCTAATCCTTCAGGGGATTTTTTGAGTGTAATTTCAACGATATTATCTAAGTTTTGAAGATATTGATTTTTGTCAAATTCAATAATTAGTTTATCGTCCTGTATTTTGTATGATTTGAATCCCTTGGTAATTCCTTTTACCGAAACAATATCATTATGCAATCTAGGTAACTCAAAAATTGCTTTAGAATTAGTGGATAATTTTTCTAAAAAATGCAAAAAGAGTTTGTTCCTTTTTTGGGTAGAAGCCCCCCAATCACCACCAATATAAATTCCTCTGCGTGTTCCGTACAAGGTGTGACCGTATTGTTTTAACCAATCACCTACTTTATTAGCAACTTTTTCCTCTTCTTTTACAAATTCACCTTTTTCATTTGGTCCAAGGTTTAAGAGTAAATTGCCACCATTCCCTACTACTTGAATTAGCATTGCTAAAATACCCTCCGGTGATTTAATAGGACAGTCTTTTTTGTATAACCATCTATCAGTCATAGTTAGACAAGATTCCCAATAGCGAGAATGATTAACCGGACCAAGTGATTGTTCAGGTGTGTCAAATGCTCCACGATGTTTATCATCCGGCCAACCGGATCCGCTACGTGGATTGGATATCAGACCCGGTTGCCATTGTTTCATTTGTTTGATTAAATGGTAAGCATCCCATTGCCAATATTTAGTAGCTAGGCCATCCCAAAAAATGCCGTCTATTTTATCGTATTTAGTAAAAAGATGCTTAATCTGTTCTTTCATATAAGGCACATAATTATCGTAATGTTTTTCTCTTAGACAATCCGGGTGAGTCCAATCAGGCTGTGAATAATACCAAAATAATTTTACTCCATGTTTGTGTGCTGCTGTAGCTAATTCTTTTGCAATATCGCGCTTAAAAGGCGTATTCATAATGTCGTAATCGGTATTTGGTGCTTCAAACATGCAAAAACCATCATGGTGTTTGGTGGTAAAAACAATATAGTTTGCACCAAAAGCTTTCACTTGTCTCATCCATTTATCAGCATCAAAATTTATAGGATTAAAATATTTATATTGCTGATCGTAAATTTCAGGTTTAACACGGTCATTACCAACACCCGGTAATCTTGCGCCCGGTCTATCGCCGATTCGTCCCCAACTTAATCTGTCGGTTACTCTTAAAGCCGGTCCCCAATGTATAAAAATACCGAATTTAGCATCTTTATACCACTTCATATCTTTTTCGGAAGCTGCCAATTTTTTTTGTTCTTCTAGAGTGCATAACATCGAAGAATCTTTTGGAGGAAAAATCCATTGCGCTAAGTATTTTTTTCTTGCTTCGGGTGTATTGACTAATTCTTCTTTACTTAATTTTTTAATAGGTCGTTGTTCTTTTTTTTGAGCTTTATCTATGTTACAAGAACTTACTGTCAAAAAAGAGATAAGTATAATAGAGAAAAAATATTTTATTTTCATTAGTATTAAGGTTTACCGTAAACTTCTGCTTTATTTATTTCCTAAGGACCTTTTAATTTGTTAAATCTATTTTTAATACTTTTAATTTATTATTTTGATTTGCTTAGTTTTTTTCCTTTTTTAAAGGCTTCGTATTGCTCTTTACTTAATACATCTACATTTATCATTCTACCATATTTTTTATTAATAGGTTTATTCAATTCTCTGCGTTTAGCCAGATTATTTTCTTGTTCTTTTATTTTATCATGGGCAACTATCCGTAATTTTTGAATTTCTAAAATTTTTACACGTTGTTCATTTGACAATGCAAGGTCTTTATTAACACTTGTAATATAATTATTCATTTTTTCGACATACTTTTCCGCTTTTTTATCTATTATATTTGATTGAGAATAACAAGATATAGTA
>JALVAD010000313.1 GCA_027011385.1 Saprospiraceae bacterium
ATTAAACACTTTTTGAGTTATTGATAAAAGAAGATTTTCAATTTCTTTTAAGTTTTTAGATAAAAAATTTTTTAATCCATCATATTTAAGATAAGTCATTTCAAATTTCTGTTGCAATTCAATGGGACATTTAATAATTGGAATATTTGAAATAATTGACTTATTCAAGTTTTTCATAGTAACTCCCTTAGCGTTATGATTTAAGTATTCAATCGTTCCAATATTTGTTAAACTGAACAATAAGAATACAGAAATCCTCTTATCTTTTGGTCTTAAATAAAGGCTGCCTGTTCCACAAAACCAACCATCTTCTTTTTTTGTGATTAACCCACAGCGTCCCATTTTGCCTCTTCTTGCCATAATTACATCACCTTCTTTGAGGTGATATTTTGGTAAAGAGTTATATTTTGATTTTGTTATTGTTACTTCAAGGTCAGGTTTTATTTTTTTATCAATAATATTTATGGGATTAATTAACGGTATTCCATTTGAAACATAGTCGGATTGGTGTAATTGCGAGCCAAAGGGACCTATTTGTATCTTCTCCAAATATTCTGAAAGGTTCGTTAAATCAAATTTATCTGAACGTGTTGGGTCACCAAACATATCCAAAAAAATTGCTCTTAATAATTCATCAAGCAATTCAATGGTTTTTTCTCGTTTTTTAACCAATGAACTTGCTCTATCCAAAACATCAACTATCTTGTTTTGGGTTTCTAATGGTAGGACAGGAATGTCAATTTCTTGAATATACTTTTTTGAGATATGTTTTAAGCCGGCTCCTTTAAAACCTCTTTCAAGAATATGGAGGTTCCCGTATAGATAATAATAAACGAATTTTGTGTTTAAATCTTCTGTTTTTGCTATTGTAACAATACAGTCAGTCGAAGTGGAAAATGGTTCGTCTGAATAATGAATGCTTGCACTTCCGCCAGTACCAAAAATTAATGCTTCATCATAGTGTTGGGCTTTATCAAGTCGTTTCGATAATATTGGGCTTGAAGTGAAAAAAGGGAAATTACCTTTTTCAAGCCCATCTCCTGCTTTAACTTTTGATTTTTTTGCAAAATCAAATATGTTTTTAAATTTATCCTTTTTCATCCTATCAAACCGTTTAGTTCTTCCATTTCGGTTAAAATCTCTTTTTCAAGGCTAATTAGCTTTTCAAGTATTTCTTTTGGTGGGTCATACTTCTGCTCTACATACTCATATTCTTTGTAGCGGTTATAACTTAAATCAAGCCCATTTTCTTGAATTTCTTCAATAGGTACAAAAAAGTAATTTTTTCTATTTTCTATTATTTCTTCATTTCTTTTTTCGTACGCAACTTTAACTTCCGGCAGGGGAGTATCTTTTAATCTTCTCCTATTATCATCTAAGGAATAGCCGTCACTTTTCAACTCATAGAACCAAACTTTCTCTGTGTTCCATTTTTTACTGTCCTGTTTTACTTTGGTAAATACAAGTATAGCCGTTTTAACACCTGTATATGGTTTAAATGCACCACTCGGCAACGATATTACCGCTTCAAGTTGGTCGTCTTTTAATAAGATTTCTCTTGTTGCTTTTTGAGCTTTCGAACTGCCAAACAAAACACCTTCCGGAATAATTACGGCTGCTTTTCCTCCTACACGAAGCATTGAAGATATTCGGTCTAAAAACAGTAGTTCGGTTGAAGTGCTTCCCACTCGCAAACTTGGGTTTATATCTCCTTTATCAACCTTACCTGTGAAAGGCGGATTAGCTAATACAATATTGTAAACACCTTCTTCATTATATGATTTACTTAATGTGTCTTTATAGTTAATTTTAGGGTTGTCTATGCCGTGCATCATCAGATTCATCAATCCCAATCTGACCATTGTAATATCAATATCATAACCGTGAAAAGATTCATCTAAGGTCTTTTTATGTTCAGGAGTTAATACGGAAGAATAGGTTGCTCTTTCAAATCCATCTTCATCCTTTGAGATAGTACGTTTGTCTTTTTTTCTTGCTAAGTCTGTTAAAATATATTGATATGCTCCCAAAAGAAAACCACCCGTTCCACAAGCGGGGTCTGCAATTTGATGTCCTAATTGTGGTTCAACCAATTCAGCCATTAGTTTGATAATATGTCTTGGGGTTCTAAACTGACCGTTTTTCCCTGCGGTTGCAATTTCACTTAACAACATTTCATAAACATCACCTTGAATATCTTGAAAGGTATGACCGCCTTTGCTTGCATCCTTTTCTATTTCAATAAAAATATCATCTATTTTATTAATTGCCTCCAAAAGCAAGGTTGGTTTTTCAATAATAAAATAAGCATTTTTCATATACTTGGTAAAAGGTGATGTTTCACCATTTAGTTCTTTTAGAAAAGGAAAAACATAATTTCTTACCAAGTGAATTAATTCTTCTGCCGGAAGATGCTTAAAATTACTCCACCTTAATTCGCTTTTATCTTTTGCATCTTCTTTTTTCATTCCCGGAGGAGTGAACTTTCCTTTAAATCTGAAATTATAATCAGATTCTTTCCAGTAGCCTTCATTGATGTTTCTTTCAGCAATTGTTTCATTATCATCTAATTTCTTCATAAAAATTAAATATGATATTTGCTCAATTGCCGTAAGTGGATTAGAGATACCACCACCCCAAAGCGTATTCCAAAGACTGTCTATTTTTGATTTTAATATTGGATTGTTTTGTAACATATTATGCCGCCATTATTTTATTGGTTAAAACTAAAATTTCTTCAATTTCCGCAGGACTAAAAACACCTCTAATTCCCTGCGGATGAATTAGTGTGAATGGAGATTCAATAAGGTTTCGTTTTTGTAATTCTCCTTTATCGATAATATATTTTTTAAGCAAATCCAAAAATTGTAATTGTCTGCTTGATAAATAGCTGTGTTGCGAAATGAAATCATCAAATGCTTTTGAAACTGTTTCAGGGAATGATTCTAATATTTCAATTCCTATGATATGCTTAATAAACTGCACAAACTGTGCTTTCCGGTGATTATATACTCTACGCAACAAATCTAAGGTAATGTGTGGATGCTCATTGTGTAATTCATTGGCTAATTGTTCAGCCTCATTTGAAGAAATTTCTTGTCCTTCTTTTAGTTTTTGTAATATGGGATTACTCAAAACTAATTCGTTAATTCTCTGCTCCACTAATTCTCTGTATTTGGCAACACTCAACGCTTCGTGTTGGGGACCAAATTCAACAAACTCTTTTTCGCTTACAATATCTTTCAAATTAAATTTTGCAGGCGCAAGAGGAACAACTGATTCCCTAAACTTCATTAAAGGTGCAATTTTGATGATTAGTTCATCAAAATCATTTTCTGTAATTACAGACCAAAAATGATTAGTTTGACTTTTTTTGATAAGCTCTTTTTCTTTTGCAACGATATTTACAGAAAGAGGAAGTTCAGATATTTCTTCAATAATACTTTCTTTTAGACTGTCAAATTTATCAGCATCCTCAGTTAGTTTTGCCAATGATATTTCCAATATATCTTTTTCAAAGCGCATTGCTTTGAAATCAGTATCAGAAACAGTTCTGAACAATGGTTTTACAACTGACGAAAGAAATTCAATTTTATCAGAAGTCAATTGATTCCAAAAATTATCATCTTCCAATCTCTGTAACTCGTTTTTTGCATCTAAAATTACAATAGAGTTTTGAGGTAAAGTATCAATTTGCTTTTTGAGTTTTTCAATTTCCTTTGTACTTATTTCAATTTCGTTTAGCTCAATTGCAGTTTCAATTTTTTCAAGCCTAATACCAAACAACCTGACCGGCAAAGGAATTTGGCCTTTGTTTTCTTTTCCTCTTGGATTAAGTTTGAAGTACTCAAAATTATCCCAACAATCAAGTATCAGGAAATTGTTTTTTTCAGTACACCAAGGTTTTAATTTTGTTGGTTCCAACAATCTCGTTCCCCGACCTATCATTTGCCAAAATTTGGTGTATGAATAAACCGGTTTTGCAAAAACTAAGTTTACCAATTCTCTAACATCAATACCTGTATCCAACATATCTACACTTAAAGCAATTCTGGGCATATCGTTATTTACAAATTGATAAAGTAAGCCACCTTTTCCATAAACTCTTGGGGCTTCGCTAACAAGTACTTTTGCTAATTCTCCTTTGTATTCGGGATAAAGAGAATCAAAAATTTGTTGCATTCGTCTTGCGTGTGCTTTGGTAGTACAAAAGAAAATGGTTTTGCCGGGCAAAACACCATTTGCATCTTTTATACTTTCTTCCATAAATTCACGGATAATCAAAGCATTTGTTCCTTTATTAATTACCTTTTTTTCAAGTTGTGTCCCTTCGTAATTAATTTCTTCAATTTCTTTGCCTTCAAGTATCAGTTTCTTTTGGTCTTCAAGCGCAATTGTTCTTTTGTTGATACCTTCATCTTGAAATTTGGTTTTTATCTTCATTACTTGAAAATTACACAGGTATGGAGGAATATGATTTACAGCTTCTTCATACGAATATGCAAAAGTAGGAACACCATCTTCTGTGTCAAATAACTGAAATGTATTGTGGTCAATAACATCAGTTGGTGTAGCTGTAAGTCCTAATGTTATTGTGTTGAAGTAATCTAAAATCTCTTGATAAGTATTGTAAATGCTTCTGTGGCTTTCATCAATTACAATTAAATCAAAAAAATGAGGACTAAGTGAGTTTTCTTCATTACGAATAATATTCAACATTGTCGGATAAGTTGAAACGTAAATTCGTCTATCCGATTTAATTTCTTTTTCTCCTTGTTTTGGCCATCTTGGTTCGTGAGGTAGATGTTCTTTAAAAGCATCAAGAGCCTGATCTCTTAAAGCAATTCTATCTACCAAAAACAAAACTCTTTCAACCCATCCGGCACGCATCAAAGTATCTACAAGTGAAATACAAGTCCTTGTTTTTCCTGTTCCTGTTGCCATTACTAAAAGCATTCTGCTTTTTCTTTGGTCAATAGCTTCAAGAACTGCTCTAATTGCTCCAATTTGATAATCTCGTCCAGCAATTTTAGTATTTATGTATTCACCGGATAAAGTTTTTCTTTTTTTTCTTATATACGAATATCTTTCAAGGTCATCACGAGTTGGAAACCCATAAACTTTCTTCGGAGGATAGTTTCCTAAATCCCAAAAATATATGTCGTGTCCATTTGTATAAAAACAAAAAGGAAGTTCTCCGCCTTTTTCTTTTTGAATATTATAGCAATACTGCTTTGCTTGTTCTTTTCCAACATTTGCATCCACACTTGATTTTTTGGCTTCAACAACAGCTAACGGCTTTCCATCTTTACCTAAAAGAACATAATCACTGAATTGATGTCCTGCGTATTGAGTAGGTGCTTCTCTAACTACATTTTCATCAACAATAATATCAAATTCTTCAATAACCTGTGTTCGGTCATAGACATTCCACCCTGCTTGTTTTAAGCGTTTATCAATTATTTCTTTCCGTGTCTGTTTTTCGTTTTTCATAGAATTCCTAAGATACGGTTTGTTGTTTTGTGCGTTGGAAAATTTGGCTCTTTTGCAAAGTTTTGGTTGTGTGTTGGCTCGTGCGACTTTGCAAATGTGCCAAATGCGGGTAGGCAGAGAAATTTATAAAAACGTGAAGTATGTACTTTTCCTTTTAAACTTTTCATATTTTAATTTTTCTGTCTGTTTATTTTGTACTCGGTCGTTTTTTGGTATGCCACACAACGGTTCCGCGGCATGTAGCGTATCTGACCTACTATAATCTCCACTGCGAGGCAACACTTTATCTACCCTATCATTCCTTTTCATCGTAAAGATACAATTTTTTGTCAGATATGATATCATGCCGCTTGTTATCTGCTGCCTCATTTAAATTCACTCATTGTTCGTTTTGCCTTGATGCAAAAGAACCAAAAAATCAAGGCTTGTTTCATTTCTTAACGCTGCCTCCCCGCAAATTACCTAAACTCAAAAAACTCGCCTAATTTAGTCGCTCTCTAGCTGCAATCTCCAAATACATGATTCTGTTTCTTCGGTCTTAATCGTCCTCGAGCTCAAACAGTTTTGAGTTCTTAACGGTAATTTCCGCCAGCCGCTAAGCTAAAATGAAAAATGCCGCTATGCTCCGATTGAAAATGTTTGCTTCGGATTGTTCATCCCTTATCATATTAGCCCATCGCGGTTTTTCTTATGAAATGAGCTTTTTTATTTGTCAAGACTTCGCTTGAGGTCATGCTTGGTGGCTGATAACGGTCTCGTATATGCGCAGTGGCGGTTTTTATTGTACAAAGTTAATAAAAAATCACTTACTTTCAGATTTCTATAAACTTTGTTTAGAAGCACTTAACCGCCATTGCGTATATACAATGTTCTCTGCTGGCTTTCCTATTATCATTTCGCTTTTCTTTTGTTTTCTTTCTTTTTTCTACAATGTTTCTTTGAGCGTTGGCTTGGTAAGCTCTTTGCAAAAATTGGCTTGTGCGGTGGGCTTTGAGCGTTTTTGCAATGTGCTTGCCAAATGCGATGGCTATTTAATACAACAAAACCCCTTTGACTTCCAGAATATTTTTTCTAACATCTTCTAACTGTTCAGATACTTTTTTTTCAATTACTATTCTTTTTTCTTTCCCTTTGTTTTGTAGCTTTCTTAAAGTATTTAAATTATTATGTATTTTCTTAAATTTCTTTTCAATAGATATTAACTTGTCATATAAGTTATTATGATATTTTTTTATGTGAGATTCAAGAGTAGATAAATTTTGGTTCCAAGGATAAATAGTTTCATAGATGTAATTAGACCATCTTTCTTTAAAAAACTCATTTCCTGAATTAGCTAAAATTGAGGTACTTTTAGTAAGTCTGTCATCTAATTGTTTTATGACCATAATGTCCCATTGTCTAATATACTTTTTATTTTCATAATCTTGCATAAGATAAGTCTGAATAACCGCACCTATAAAAGTTAGAACAACACCAATAATAATTCCTTTTATCAATTCCGATTTCATAATGATTAATTTATATATCTAATTTTATTCTTTGCTGGAAAAGGTGTGTTTCCAACATGTTTTATTGCACCCCACCAGTCTAAATTCATCCAATAATTGCCATTTGTGTCTTTTTTTATGTGTATATGATTATCAGAAAGTATAATGCCTTTTCTTTTATAATACCGTATAATAGTGTTTTTAGCCGTGTTCAATTGTTTTCTATTTGATGCAATTTTAATTTCTGCCCAAGCATGACAACCACCGTCGTCACAACCAATACCAATTCTTGATGCACCACCAATATTATTTACAGTAGAAGCCATAAAAATTGCAAAGTCATCGCAATCACCTCTAAATTTATTTCCAAATCTGTTTCTAACAGTTTCAGATGCAGGGGCATAATAATCATAGGAATCTGGATCCTTTTCATATTCCCATTTATTAACAACATCATCAAAAACAGCACTAATTTTTTCAAGGTCATGAGAATATGGTGATGTAATCCTATCAATGTAATTGATAAAAACATAATTGTTATTATCATTATGCAAAGCATTTACAATTCTTTTTTCGTCAGCGTTTGTATATGGATACCTTTCATTTCTATCTGGTAAAGGTTCGTATGGAATAAATTCGAAATCTTCACCTGACGAATTTATTTTACTTGCCAAATACTCGGTTAATTTTTGTGCTAATGGAAACTTATAACCACTGCCTTCTTCTAAATATAAGTAACAAGTATATGTTTTGCCTTTTATAAATTGATGTATGGAATCGTTATCAATACGCTGTCCAATGGTAAACATAAGCATACCGGAATTAGGTTTGTTTGCCCGCTTTTCCTTTAATGTTCCTGTTTTGGCAATCATGTATAGATGGTTATTTCTTACAATCTGTGATAAATCACGCGCCGTCCCATTTGTTACCACACTGTGTAATGAAGGTATTAAATTGTGTTGTATCCACTGTTTATTAGGTAACTCAATGCTATCATTTTCACTTCTCTTTCTTTCTAAATTCACATGCACATAATTGCCGGTAGATATTCTTGCAAAAGCTTCACATAATTCAACATTATTCCATCTATTTTTACCACCACCTCTTGCAAAAGCTTCTATGTAATTAATATTTTCCGGCCTGTCAGCGTCAAATACAACCGGATTGGGAATAATATTTTTTAAATAAAGTTTTTTCCTTTCTTTTGAAAAAACAGGCATAAAATATTTTAAGTTATTATACCAAGATTTACTGATGGTATCCCTAAAATAATAAACATCTTTGGTGGTCGTAACATTAAATAGTGAATCTAATCCTTTAAATAGAAATGCTTCGGATAAATCGGACAAAGTACCTGTGTTTTTTGAAAAAATATTGGAATTTGAAACATCAAAAAAATGTACTTGATTATTTAATTTAATTCTTAATCTTTTCCTTTCTACGTTATTTTGAGCAAATAAAAAATTACTAATCGTATCACCATTTTTAAGCAATCCAATAGTTGCTAATGATAACATATAAAAATTTCTTGATTTTCTTATAAACTCATTTGAGTTTATCCATTTGCTATCCATAGGATCCTTACAATCCCAAAATTCAAATTTATTATCCGTTTCTTTT
>JALVAD010000314.1 GCA_027011385.1 Saprospiraceae bacterium
AATAAAAATGATATTATCATTTACCCTAACCCGGTTAGTGATGTCTTTACAATTGTTATTGATAATAATAGTCAATACGATATGACGTTATTCAATATCTTTGGTCAGATTGTCTTGAATAAACCTGTGTTCAATGGTACGAAAATAAATACTGAAAAACTGAAATCCGGTATTTATTTGTATCAATTTGAAAACAAAAACAAACAAATTATTACAGGAAAATTAATTATAGATAAAAATAATTAATATAGGACTAGTGTTGAAATAATATTATAAGCGGTCTGTCATTATTTTTCAGACCGCTTTCTAATATTTAATCAATCTTAAAAACGGTTTCATCAATTTTACCGTTTACAACTGCCTTTGTCAAATTGAACTCAATTAGCATTGGCATTGCACCTGACATTGTTTTTTTCTCAGATATCAGTACCCCATCGTGATTTTTATAATCAGTGATTTTAAAACTTATTTTCTGTGTTTTTCCGTTAACTGACATAATTATATCATGTCTTTCTAAGAGGTAATTCTTCTTATTGAAATAATATAATTCAGTCTTGTCACCATTCTTCACTTCGACCACATAATAATCTATACCATCTACACTTTCAACACCATTTAGTTTGGCATTTTTGTTTGATGCCAGTGCCAAGACCGGGAATACTAATGAAGCTTCTTTTGATTCCTTCATATCATCTTCAGACATTGGCATTGATTGTCCGTTTGCTGTTTTAATTCCATTTTTCCCATTGTAGGTTTCACTTTGCATCGTTCGTCCCATCATATCCATTTTCATAGCATATTTCTCACCATTTACCTTCATCTCCCAAAGCTTCAACTCCATCCCTTGCATTTTTGCTATATATTCTGTTTCCAAACTTTTTACTTTATCAACAGCTTTTTGACCTCCTAATGCCTTGATATTTTCAGCAAACAACTCTTTCAAAGAGATATCGCTACCCATTGGTTTAGTCATCTTTACTTTATTACCATAAATATCGTAGAAATTAACTTTTCCAAACTTTTTTAGTTTATCCGCTACACTTTTGTCTCCAACTACTACAATATTTGCATTGTTAGGTTTTATATATTTTTGAGCCATATTATAAATATCATCCACAGTTACCTTTTCAAGATTTTTCAAATAATCCTTATAGAAGTTTTTAGGCAATTTGAATCTTTCAGTTTTCAGTGCAAAATTAGCGATTGCATTTGGACCTTCAAGTGCTCTACCGAATTTTCCGGCCATTACGCTTTTCACCAATTCCAATTCTTCTTCAGGCACTTTCTCTGTTCTAATCCTGTTCAATTCGTACATGATTTGGGCAATTGCACTATCAGTAACTTCATTTCTTACACTTGCTCTAGCCGTAAATTCCCCTATATTCATATTATCTCTCAATGATGATCGAATCCCATAAGTATAAGCGTGATCTTCACGCAGGTTTTGATTCAATCTACTCCTGAAAAATCCACCGATAATAGTATTTAATACTCGGGCTTTAATCAAATCAGGGCTATTAGGTGTTAATTTGACCGGATAAGTAATAGCCACTACAGATTGTACCGCACCTGTCTTTGGCACAAATCCGACAGATGTTTTTGAAGGGAACAATACATTAGGTAGTGGTTTTATCGTTTTACCGACATTTTTCCATTTCCCGAAATATTTAAATGCTAATTCCCTTGCTTTTTTTGCGTCAATATCGCCGACAAATACAAGATACCCCAATTCCGGACTAAAATAATCATTGTAATATTTTTTACAATCATCCAATGTGACATTATTTATTGTTTTCTCTGTAACCATTTCGCCAAAAGGATGACTTTTTCCATAATTCAAAGCGTTACAAACGTTTGATGAAATAGAATTAGGATCTTCTTTTTCGGCAGCCAATCCTGAAAGTTTTTGTTTTTTAATTTTATCAAACTCTTCCTTGGAAAATGCAGGATTCAAAATAGCATCAGAAGCGATCTCCATCATCTTATCGACATTTCGTGATAATCCTGAAAGATAAAATCCTTTACTAAAGGTCGAAAAATTAGCTCCTAGATAATCAATATCTTCATCCAATTGAGCTTTTGTTCTTGTTTTTGAACCTCTTGAGAGCATTTCCCCTGTCAATTCTATATACCCTGCTTTATCTCCTTCACTAATTGGCTTTCTATCCAAAAATAATCTAACGGATACAGTTGGCACTTTTTTATTATTTACAACTATTACACGCAAACCATTTGTAATAGCAAATGATTTATATCTGCCGAATTTAATTGCCGGAGCAGGCTTTGGGCTAGGAACTATTGATCTAAAATCAACATTAGCCGTATTCTTTTTATTTATTTTAGGAGAGCATTGCATAAAAACAGCTCCCAACAATAATATTATAATTAATCTCTTCATTTTATATTTTTTTAAATTCAAAATTTATTTTTTAGGAAGGTAT